>NZPQ01000006.1 GCA_002693365.1 Fidelibacterota bacterium | reverse complement strand
TGTAATCTATTAAAGTTCTTATACTTTGGTTTGTAGCTATTTTAGCTGTTTGTGTATCAATATAGCCACCAACATGAATATGACCTGCTGCTAAACATTTATCATCTCCAGTTGAGTTTAAATCCCGATACCAAGTGCCGTGATATGCCATAAATTCTGAGACATAACCTCCAGGATCACCATTTAAATCAACATAAGGGTTAAGTCCAATATTTAAATTATCAATAGATTCAATTATTTCGTTAATTGGGAGATTAGAATTTCTTTCATACATTATAGATTGATCTGTATCAGGAGGACTAGGTGTAGGTTGAAAAGGCGAAGTAAAATCATTTATCCAATTAAATCTATTGTATGCGTTAAATTCTAATTCCCAGCTTTGATCCATATAACCTCTGCTAAATGTAATGACTGCAATTGGTTTATGACTATTAAAAATTGGCCAAAAATCTCCAGAAGTATCTTGATAATCTACTTCTAAATCACCATAACCTTGACCACAGTTTGAGCAATTTGGATCTGAAAATTCAGGGAAATAAGATATAATATCATAACCTCTATTTTCCCAGTTTTCACCTTCCCATCCATCAGGATTTAATTGATTATTTTGACTAAAATGTCTAATCATTTCATTGGTTGGAGGCCAATATCCTGTTACTAGTATAACGGCATTTTCTCTAGATGATATACCGGGTTCAATATAATTGATATCTATTCGTTTAATTAATGAATTTGGATCTGGTTTTGAAAAATTCACTTCATCATATGGTGATAGTTGTGCAAGAATAAAGTTTAAACTTATTATTAATAATATCATTATATCCCTATGTATTTTACTATCTGAATTTATATATTATTGGTAATAATTATTATATAAATTTTATTTTGATAATTATAAAAAAGAAATGGTTATAATAACAATTATATTACTTCTTGCGATAAACTTATATGGATTTATTTATTCAATGTCCATAACTAAATATCACTTTTTAAAGGATAAAAAAATTCAAACTAAAGTTAATAGTTTTCAATTACTTTTAAATCGATGTCCTTTGATAATATTTAATATATCCGTTTTAATAATTTTAAATGTTATTGGTATCAAATTTTTTCATTCGATATTTTTAAAAGAATTTAATTCCTATTTAATTTCAGGTTATGAAATATTGTTTGTCTTGATTGTTGATGATTTTTTCTTTTATGTTCTTCACAGAATGATGCATGAATCAACATATATATATAAGAAAATACACAAGATACATCATAGAGCCAATACTCCTATGCCTTTTGAGTATATTTATGTACATCCTTTAGAATGGATGTCAGGTATGATAGGGCCATTTTTAGGAATGTATTTGCTTGGAGGTATTTCTTTTTTCTCGTATTGTTTATATTTGATTATAAGGAATGTTCATGAGATTCATATTCACTCAGGTATAAAATCTTCAAGTATTTTAAGATATATACCTATTTACGGCAATAACGAACATCATGATATACATCATTCAAAAAGAATGGGAAACTATGCTTCAACATTTACTTTTTGGGACACTTTGCTCAAAACAAAAATAAAAGGTAATTAGATTAATGGACAAAATTAATATCAACTACAATGAAAAGTTATTAGAAGATAAAAAGATTTTTGATTCTTTTACCAAAGAATTAAATAAATTATATCCAAATCAAGTTACATTTAACTTATCTAAAAACAATTCTTTCGATCTTTATTTTAATGATAAATTAATTTATTCTCTTGAAGATAGTTTCGATGATAATCTTTTAATTGATAATGTAATATTAGAAAAATCCAAAAAATATATAGAAAATGCTATTAATTTGAGTAATTCAAGAGATATACCTAGAGTAGATGATATAGGTATTGTTGACTATTAATTTATTTTAAACTAATATTAAGTTTTTTATAGATAAAAGACAGAAGCCAAGCTGGACCTATAAGTAAAAATTGAATATCTTCAACAAATTTAGGCTTTTTACCTTCAATTTCATGTCCAATAAATTGTGCTATCCATGCAAGAACAAATGCTACAATATATATTATCAATAATTCAGTTGTATTAAACGATAATGATAATTTATTGATTAACCAAATACATAAACCTGAAAAAATAAACATGCCAATTGTTAATGAATAAGATAGTCTTAAGTAAAATATTACAGCAATTACAACCAGAATCCATGCAAGATTAACTGTTATTTCCTGATTATCTAATATGAATGTGTAGGATAATAGTGATAATAAACCAAGTAAGGTAAACGTTATAACAGGAACGCAGAACCAATGGATTAATTTATTGGTTTTGTTTTGGTGACTCTCACCATACATTTCTAACCATTTTTCTATAGGTGTATTCATTCTATCTCCTTAATAGCATATTTTTGCCAAAAATGTACTGATTTAGCCCATTTTTCAGATTCATAATATCCTTTTGTTCCACCAGGCAATTGAAGTTGGTTTCGCATCATAGTAACTGCGCCCATTGGCATTTCTTCAATGCCTTTAGGTAGTGCATGAAAAGATATTAGTTCCCAATCACAGTCTGTAGTATTTTCATTGGTTTCTTTTAGTACATCATTCCTATATATTATAAGCTCAACAGATCCAGTTTCGAGTGCTTTTCCATTTGTAGCTTTTATTCTAATATAGTGTTCTTCATCTGGTCTTCTTCTAGCTACCTCAGCTTTCAAAAGAGAATCATCATTAATTTCAACAAAAGGACAAATAAATTGTTTAGAAAGCTCATCATCAATTTTAACTATAACAACGCCATCTCTATATCCTTTAGTGAATTCATTTTTATTTAGTTTATCCTGAGCATATTTAGCTATTTCAGAAAAACTAAGCAAAGAGTAGGTTTTACCTGAGTTTGGTTTTTGTCTGTAGACAAAATCGCTTATTCCAACAGTAATTTTCAAATCAAATCCCAAGTCATTTTATTTTTTTTTAATCTTTAGTAACTTTTTGATTTCATCCTCACTTGCAGCTTCATTTTCTGCTGTTTTCATTCTAGACTTTAAATCTGTGGTCTTTTTTTCGATATCTTTATACACTGATAAATTTTTATCTGGAAGTGGTTCTAGCTCATCTTCCCATCTTCTTTGATTTAACCATGTTGCAGGATGGGGGACATATTGAATATCTTTGTATCTCCATCGAATTAAGTGTTCATTGTAAATCTTGAATATTTCATCAATATCTTTTTTTGAAAGTTTTTTCCATCGACGCTCTGCGACAATTTTTGCAACTTTTCTTGGATACAAAGACCAAAATTTATTGAATTTTTCTTTATTAGACATACCTCATATGTTAACATTAAATGTACTTAAATAACAAATATCTAGTGAGTTAATTATTTTAAAGGAAAATATATTATTAAAGTTTAAATTAAATCTCTTGACACAAATTCAAAAATAAAATCTTGGAGGTATTAAGTGGGCTATATTAAGGTAATTATTTCAACAATATTTTTTTTAATTCAATCTTCATTAGTAGCAATGACTATCTCTCACGAAGATGGTGGTGGTGGTGCTATGGGTCATTTTATTATTGTTAACTATTCATCAGATGAACCTATTAACGAGTTTTCTTTTACTGTTACAGGGGCTTTTCCTGGCTATATTAGTAACTGGAATAACAGTACAGGTGATGGATGCTGTGGTGCAATTAATGATTATGGTTTTACTGTTAATTTTAATGGTAATACTATTACAGGTGTATCTAACGGTAGTCCTATTCCTTCTGGATCTGGAGAACTTCTAAGGTTTGAAACAATTCAGTGGTATGGTGGACAAATGCCAGATATTACCTTAGAACTTGATGGTCAACCTAGTCCAAATTATCTTTCAATTTCAGATGGTGGTGGTGGTGCTATGGGTCATTTTATTATTGTTAACTATTTATCAGATGAACCTATTAACGAGTTTTCTTTTTCTGTTACAGGGGCTTTGCCTGGCTATATTAGTAACTGGAATAACAGTACAGGTGATGGATGCTGTGGTGCAATTAATGATTATGGTTTTACTGTTAATTTTGATGGTAATACTATTACAGGTGTATCTAACGGCAGTCCTATTCCTTCTGGATATGGAGAACTTCTAAGGTTTGAAACAACACAGTGGTATGGTGGGCAAATGCCTGAAATCGATATTGATATTAATTACTTTACTTCAAATTCATCAGATGATTTGATTTTCTGTTTTGAGGATAACTGTAATACCTCTAGTTCAGATAATCAATGCTATTGTAGTAATGGAACGTCATCAACTGGTGCTGATTGTAGTTCAAATGGGAGCAATTCTTGTGAATCTTGCGATACTGGTTATTATTTAAGTGGAGATGATTGTTATGAAAATACATGCTATTGTAGCAATGGTTATGCAACTTATGGTACAGATTGCCCTTCAGATGGGGATACATCTTGTAGTGCTTGTTATGATGGGTATGCTTTAATTGATGGTGATTGTATTAGTTATAGCTATTATTGTTATTTTAATTCTTATGCTGGTTATGCCCCTTACTGTTCAGAAGCATGTGACTATGATAATTATGATTCATCTTCGTGTTCTACTGCTTGTGCAGTTGGTGATACTGATTCTTGTGAAATTAATTGTGAAAATAATTATGATGATTGTGATAAAGCATGTGATAACGACTCTGATTATTGTGATGAGGCATGTGATGATGATTCTTCTTACTGTGATGAGTCTTGTGATGCTGGAAATGATGAAGACTGCGATTATGCATGTGACTATGATTCTTCTTACTGTGATGAAGCATGTGACTATGATGAAGATGACTCTTATGCGTGTTCTACAGCGTGCTCAAATGGAGATCAAGATTCTTGTGTAGCTAGTTGTGAAAATGATTATAACTCTTCTTCATGTTCTACAGCGTGCTCAAATGGTGATCAAGATTCCTGTATAACTAATTGTGATTATAATTCTGATTCTTCTTCGTGTTCTGCGGCGTGCTCAAATGGTCATCAGTCTTCTTGTGAAAATAATTGTGATTACAACTCTTATGATTGTGGTGCAGCATGTGATGGCAACTCTTCTTATTGTGATGATGCGTGTGACTATGATTCTTCGTACTGTGGCAAAGCTTGTGACGAATATAGTGATTACTGTGATGAAGCGTGTGACTATGATTCTTCATACTGCGATGAGTCTTGTGATTATGGTAATTATGATGATTGTGCTACGGCGTGCTCATTTGATGGTGATCAAGAATCATGCATAACTGATTGTGATGAATACCAAAATGAAAGCTCGTGTTCTACTGCTTGTTCAAACGGTGATAGTGATTCTTGTGAAACTAATTGTGATTATAACTCAAGTAATTGTGATGAGTCTTGCGCAGCAGGAAATACGTTTCATTGTCTTGCGGTTGACTGTGTAGGTTCATGGTCAGATACAGGTAGTTGTAGCGCTACTTGTGGTGATGGAGACCAATTACAAACATACACAATTTCTGTAGCTTCTTCAAATGGTGGGTCTGATTGCTCAAACGCTGATGGTGATACACAAACAGTCTCTTGCACAGGAAGTGGTGTTGTAGATGGCTGCGGTATATGTGGCGGTAACTCATTTGCTGATTATGATTCCGATGGTATTC
Source organism: Fidelibacterota bacterium (assembly GCA_002693365.1). Taxonomy (GTDB): domain Bacteria; phylum Fidelibacterota; class Marinisomatia; order SCGC-AAA003-L08; family D37C17. The sequence goes on along the minus strand of NZPQ01000006.1, from coordinate 2,527 downwards.
CTGATGATTGTGATTCAGATGCTGATGGGGATGGATTTCAAGCTTGCGATGATACAGTGAACTATGTTTATAATAGTTGGAGAGGAGTTAATCCAGCTGGATATGTTGAAACAAATGGTGCTTTAGAAATGATAGGTAGTAAGACAATGATGGGTTGGATAAATCTAGATGAAATACATGAAAATACTGATTTATATACAGATACAAATCCTTATATAGCTGTTTATAGGCGACAACATCCAAACTTATACAAAAGTGCAATAATATATTCTCAAGATAATGGATGGGGTTTGTTTTTTACAGGTCATGGTAATATATATTCAAATGTTGTTGAAACTTCATTTGATGATTGGGTTCATATAGCATCTACGTACGAAGATTATGATTTCAGGTTATACAGAAATGGTGAATTGATTTTAACAATTACTGACTATCCTACTGTTGATTTTGGAGCTGTTGGTTCACCCAATGGTGGTGTTGGTACTAAATTTACTTTAGGTCATATGGATTTTCATGGTGGTGCAGGTTTAGCTAAATTTGATGATGTTAGTTTATGGCATAATGTTTTATCTCAATCTGACATTCAGGATATAATGAACAATGGTATAGATTTCAATAATTATGCTATGAGTGACGGTTTCCCTCATAATGAATTACCTGACTCAATAGAGCTTATAGCGTATTATTCATTTGATGAACTTGTTGATAATCCTTCTGGGAATAATGCTTGTTCTGCATGTCGAATACCTCCAGTTCCATGCAATGATTTAGATAATGATCAAGATGGTTTGTGTGATAACAACATGGTATTTAGACAAAGTGGTCAATGGTTGGAGTCTGTATCTCCTTATGCTCAAAATTGTGATTCTGATGACAACAATCAGTTTGTTTGTGGTGATACTGATGGTGATTCCTGTGATGACTGCTCGTCAGGTTCGTATGATAATTTAAATGATGGGACAGATTATGATGGTGATGGTTTATGTGATCAAGGAGACTCTGATGATGATAATGATGGTGTTTTAGATGTATATGATTCTAATAGTTTTGATCCAAATTTGTGTAGCGATAATGATGGTGATTCCTGCGATGACTGCTCGTCAGGTTCGTATGATAATTTAAATGATGGGACAGATTATGATGGTGATGGTTTATGTGATTTAGGAGACTCTGATGATGATAATGATGGTGTTTTAGATGTTGATGATTGCGCTGCCACAGATGAATTAATATCTAACTCAGATTGTTTAGGTGTATGTGGTGGAACAGCAGTTGAAGACTGCGCTAATGTATGTGATGGTTCTGCAGCAGTTGATGATTGCGGTGTTTGTAGTGGAGGTAATACTGGTTTAACGGCAAATGCTGATAAAGATGAGTGCGGTGAATGTAATGGTCCAGGCTTAGGGGCAAATCAGTATTTAACTGGTGGTGTGTGTTACGATGTAACTGCTCCATCTGATGGTTATTATATTTCATCTCCAGCAACTTCAAATTCAGATAATATTTTTTCAGAATGTTCTGAATGTGGTCAGGGATTTTCTGTTTCAGCTGAATGTACAGATGTAAGCGATACAGTATGTGATGCGATATTGTGCGCAGCAGATGAATATGTATCATCAAATACATGTGTGCCATGTGACTCAGGCTATGTAAATACATCTGGTGATGATGCAAGTAGCTTAGATACGGTTTGTGACTTAGTAGTAGATTGTGTTGGTTCTTGGTCAGACTGGAGTGATTGTAGTGCAGGTGAAACATGTGTATCTGGAACACAAGACAGAGTATTTGTAGTAACAACTCCTGCTGAATTTGGTGGTACTGATTGTATAGCTGCTGATAATGCTCAAGAAACGCAAAGTTGTGATGGTACTGGACAGCTTGATATGTGTAATGTGTGTGATACTGATCCAACCAATGACTGTGTTCAAGATTGTGCTGGAACATGGGGTGGAACAGTTGTTTTAGGTGATTTAAATAATGATGGAAGTTTAAATATTGCTGACATTGTTCATTTAGTACATTCTATCTTAGGTGCTGAAATTGATGATTCTTGCGGAGATGTTAATGGAGATGGATTTATTAATGTAAGTGATGTTACATCTCTAGTAAATATTGTCTTAGATTTTAGGCTATTTGCAATAGATGGTGCATTAGAATCTAAGTTAATACTATCTGAAAATTCTTTAAGACTGGAGTCTGATGGTTTTGTTCAAGGTGTGCAGTTGACCTTATCTCATGGTTCTCGTTTTGAAATTAATCTTAAAGATGCATTTATTTCTGAATATGTAACTAATTATAATAAAACAACATTAATGATAGTGACAGACGGTTCTCATTCTATCACTGATATTGCAACCTTTGAGGGTGATGTTACAGTTGAGTCTGTACATGTAGTCAATCAGTCAGGAGATGTAAATGTAGAACAAGTTATTGAACTTTCTAGTATTAAAGTGAAGGTTGTTGGTCCAAATCCATTTAATCCTTCGACTCAGATTAGTGTAGCTGTTCCAGAGGCTGGTTTGGTATC
>NZPQ01000005.1 GCA_002693365.1 Fidelibacterota bacterium | reverse complement strand
GAGAAGATTTAGCTAGTTTGTATTGTGGATTAGCAGGATATAGTTCTTATGTTCAATTTGATGTGATAACTTCATCACAATTTGATGCAACTGTTGCTTGGACTGGACCTCCTTATAATGATATTCAAGAAGCTACATGTACTGATCTTAATTGGTTTGGACTTTTTGGTCCACATGAAAATTGTCCTGCTATTTACAATTTAGTTTGTGAATAGTTCTATTTAAAATAAAGCTACTAAGCATTCCCGGAAATATAGGATCAATATTATATGGGTAGCCTAAATAAATCCATATAGATGCTATAGCTGAGGGAATTATTAATGTCAATGTAGGATAATTAATCTTATAATCAGTATTAAAAATAATCTTTATCAAAGGTATTAATAGTGATGATGCTCCAATTGAGCCAAAAACATACCATATATCAATAACTTTATTAAATGATATACATATCACTACAGCTATTATTGATGTAATCAAAAGCCCTATTCTCGTATTAAACTTCATTGATTTCTTATTTTTAATTTCATTTCCAATAGTAATAGCTGATGTAAATGTAAAGCTATCAATGGTTGACATAACAATTGAAAGTAGCGAAATAATAAAAAATACATGTAAATAAGGAGGTAAAACCATATCAGATAGCATTAGGTAAGGGGAAGATGTAATATCGCTTGATTTTATAATAGCAGATGCATATATACCTGTAGATATAGTTAGAAAATCAAATATCATCCATAATACTATTGAATATAGAATACCTTTTGATAAAATCTTTTTATTTTTAGCTGAGTAAACTCTATGAAAAATATTTGGATCGATAAAAGTTATCATCGATATAAATAACCATGATAAAAGATAGCCTATTGGAAGCTTATTGGATAATTCTAAATGTCCTTGAGGAACATGATTGATTAAAAATGATATGCCACCAAAATCAGTATAAAGTTTTATTAAAATAATAATAAAACCAGTATACATTAGAATAAACTGAATTTTATCTGTTCGAATAATTGATTTAAATCCACCAAGTATTATATATGAAATTGAAAAAAGTAATCCAATAAAGATTGAATAAATATAATTTATATCATATATATGGTTAAATATGGTAGCAAATATCATCAAGTAAGGTGCAGGAGAAGAAAGAAATAATATTATTATTGAAGATAACAAACCTGAAGTATAGCCAAAATTTTTATGAAAATATCCTGGTATAGTATTTATATTGTTCCTGTGAATTCTAGGAGCAATGAATACTAGTAAAAATAAGGCTGCAATATAATAAAAAAAACCAAATATCACCCATGTAATAATGCCATTTTCGAAAGTGAATCTACCTACTTCAAGAATACCACCATACCAGGTGGTTACAAAAGTAGCAACAAATGCAGGAAGGGTTAATTTTCTAGATGAGAAAATAAATTCTTCATCACTACTATAATTATTTTTTAATAATCCAATTAATAGGATTATAAATAAATATAATATGATCATTTTAAAATAAATTCAAATGTAATACCAATCGTTCTTCTTGGACCATAAGATTTATAATTTTTTTTATCTTCTGTATATCCATCTGTTGTTTCTGGTTCTAGGACAAAACTAAAACCTCTAGTTTCATAAGATTGATCTAAAAGGTTTTTAATCCAAAAAGAAATTGAGCGAGAATTACTTTGATAAATCAAGTTTGTATTAAATAGTGTTCTATTGCTTGATTTATGGGAATTTTGTTCATCAAAGAAGAAGCTACTTAAATAATTGGCATCTATATTAAAATTTAACGATTCAGATAGTAAAAAACTATTTCCAATTGAAAAGCTTATTTCAGGAGAGTGTGCTCCAGCTCTATTACCAAATTGTGTATCATTACCATCTCCAGTTTCATCAAAATAAAATAATCCTAGTTTACTTTTTAGTAAACTCAATGAAATGAATGTTTCATTAAATTCATTTGAAATATTTAAATTAGCATCAACACCATAATTATATGATTTTGAACCATTAAATGTTGCATAATCAAAATAGGTGGGTTTTGATATATCTCTTTGAATAAATAGTCTTAACTGAGGATTATTTCTTTTCATATAGAATATTGAACTTTCGAAAGATATTTTATTATTTTTATAAAAATAACCAATTTCAGTATTTAAACAATCTTCAGTTTTGTAATATCTTTCATCTGAAAAATTAGGAGACTGATTAATTCCAGCTGTTTTGAAGCCTTTTGAAATACTAAATGTTAAAAAATTAGTTTTTGTTAAATTATTTGTTAACAAAAAATCCCACCCTAGATTTTCATCATCAATTGTTAAAAAATCTTCACCAAAATTTCCGTAATAGGATGCTAGGTAATATAGGTCGTTTGTTGTCTTATATTTATCAAATCTAAACGATAAATCAATGGTTAAGTTTTTAGTTAAATCATGAAAATACTTAGCATAAATAGCACTATTATCTATATTAAACTCTGAGGTCATGTAATCATAATCTCCATTAAAAAAGTAACCACTTCTATCGTCTTTTTCTTCTAATTCTGAGTAAAATAATCCAAAAACAATATTGTTTAATGAAAATCTTAGTTCTTGAGTATTATTTTTTCTGATACGATTTGTAATATCTGGAAAATCCCAATTGTAATAGTAAGTAGCAGGATCCCAGTTAAAAGGTTCTGACTCCCACATAGCATTATTTCCCCAGTCACCATCATAATTATAATCAAGCTCATTATCTGACACTGTAGTTATAGAAGTAAGTTTAAATGTATTAAAATTATATATTGATTTAAGAGATGTTGCATTAGTTTGTTGTTTATCTTCACCAACAAAATCAGTCATCGTATTATAGCCATTATTATCTATTGTCCAAGCATCATAAAGATTATCAAATTTTATATTATAATACGTTAACAAATGTGATGAATTAATATTTGGTGTGAAGAGTAGTTTTAACTTTAACAATTGTTCATTTTGTTTATTTGAGTTTTGATCTGGCCTGAATTGATTTTTTATATATCCATCAGATTGATTTCTTACTATATTTAAATTAGATTTTAATTTATCGTTTAAAGGAAAGTTTATGCTCGTATTAATTTTATTACCATTAAAAGAAGATAATGAATAATTAAATTTAAACAATTTTTCATCTTGAGGATTAATAGTTATAAGATTTATTACTCCTGCCATTGCATTTGTTCCAAAAGATGTTGATTGCGGACCTTTAAAAATTTCAATTTGCTTGATATCATCTAAAACAGAGATACCTCCAATTCCAGTAAAATTAATATCATCTAAGAAAAGTCCAACGTAAAAGTGAGGTAATCCCTCACCAGAAAATTGACTAAGCTCACCCATACCTCTAATTTGGAAATAACGTGGTCTAGATGTACCACCAGCATAATTTAATTCAGGTGTAGATTCAATTACATCTTGCAAATGATATTTTCCATTATTTTTGAATTTTTTTTGAGATAATATTTTTATTCTAGAATCATTTACAGATGAATTGATTCCTCCAATAATTTTTACCTTTTCAAAGGTTATATCTTTGTTATATAAAATAATTTTATTGGTAATATCATTGATTTTAATTGAGATATTTTGGTATCCAATATATGATATTTCAAGCTTCTCAAATTCATTACACTTAATAGTAAAATCTCCTTCATTATTAGATGTAGTGTATGAATCACCACATGAAATATTAGCTTTTTCTAAAGGTAAATTTTGATCATTAATTACTTGAGAATTAATGATAATTTCTTTTGAAAAGATTGAAGAGATTAGTAAAAAAAATAAAAGTTTCATAAGATTTCCTCCGCTAGCATTATCTAGATCAGGTTAAAGGGTATGTTCTCAGCATTTTATAGCACCCCAGTTATATTTTAAATTACAAAAATTTGTAAATATAAGGCTATATTAAAAGTATGGATTTAATTAAATATGAGAAAAAATATTGGGATGAAGGCTTTCAGAAAATAGTTGGTATTGATGAAGCCGGTAGAGGACCTTTAGCTGGACCAGTTGTTGCAGCATCAGTTATTTTAAAACCCTATGAAATTATAGAAGGTGTAAAAGATTCTAAAAAGCTTTCTTCGAAAAAAAGAAGAGATTTATTTAACCAAATTTATGAAAAAGCTTTATCTGTTGGTGTAGGAATAGTTGATGAAGATATTATTGATGAAATCAATATACTTAAGGCAACTTTTTTGGCTATGAAAAAATCATTAGGTAATCTTAATTTAAAACCTGACAAGGTTTTAATTGATGGACCTTATTCAGATATAACAATTTACCCTACAGATTATATAGTTAATGGAGATAACATTTCACAGAGTATAGCAGCGGCTTCAATTATAGCAAAAGTTACAAGAGATGAAATTATGTATGAATATGATAAGATTTTTCCTGATTATAAATTTATTAATCACAAAGGTTATGGAACAAAATATCATATTGAACAACTTGAGCTAAAAAAATCTACACCAATTCATAGAAGATCTTTTAAAATTGTAAAAAATAATATGCCTAATTACGATTTTTATCTAAATAAAAAAAACGGGTTTAAAAAACTTGCTCATCAAATTGTTGGTGTAAAATATATTAAAAAACATTTTGCAATTGTTGAACAAAATATAGGTATAAGCGGTAATAATATTAATTATTGTTTCATAGATTCAAATAATAATTACAAGTTTGTTATGATACGTGATAATAGTTCAAAAGATATTATTAAAGAAGATATTAAGAATTTATTACAAGACTATTTGAATCAAAATAATATAGAGAATAATTATACAATAGATGTAATTTCTTTAAAGTTTATAAAAGGAAAAAAACCCATTTTAAAAATAGTTTAATGAAAATTTTAATTAAAATAATTTTAATAATACAAATTATTTTCCCTTATGTTTCTTCAGATGTATCTGGCAATAATGGTGTAGTAGTTTCTTCAAAGATACATGCAAGTGATATAGGTATTAGTATTATGAAAAATGGAGGTAATGCAATTGATGCTGCTATTGGAGTATGTTTTGCATTAGCTGTAACACATCCAAGTGCAGGTAATATTGGAGGTGGAGGTTTTATGGTAATAAATTTTGAAAATGGAAGCTCTACTGCTATTGACTTCAGAGAAGTAGCACCATTAAATAGTAAAGAAAATATGTTCCAAGATGAAGAAGGAAATGTAATTGATGGGTTAAGCACTTCAAGTATATTATCTGTAGGGGTACCTGGTACAGTAGCTGGTATGGGATATATTCATGAAAAATATGCTACATTGCCATGGGATCAGCTTTTGTATCCAGCTTTTTTATTAGCAAAATATGGATTTGAGCTCGACCAGCATAATCATTATTTGTTTAACAATTTATCACTTATAGATAAGCTTAGTAAAGATGAAGAAACTCGTAAGATATTTATAGAAAATAAAATTTATAGTTTAAATGATTTAATCGTTCAGCCAGATTTAGCTAAAACATTATTAAGAATAAGTAAACATGGATATAAGGAATTTTACTTTGGACAAACAGCTGATAATATAATCTCTTGTATGAACAGAAAAAATGGTATTATTACATATGAGGATTTGGCTAGTTATGAAGTACAGGAATTAGAACCAATAAAATTTCAATATCGAGACTATAACATTATTTCTATGCCCCCATCGTCATCAGGTGGTATAACTTTAGCGATTATATTAAACCAATTAGAAAACTTAGACTTTAGTCAAATTATGTTTCAAGATTATAATCATGTACATTTTTTATCAGAAATTTCAAAGTTAGCGTATGTTGATCGGTATAAACATTTAGGTGATATTAATTTTGTTGATGTTCCTCTTGATTATCTTTCAAGTCAGAATTACGCAGATTCACTATTTGCATCTATTAATGATAGTATATCGATTTCTAGCTCAGATTTGCTTGAATCAATTAAAATAACAAATAACGAAAGTGAAGAAACCACGCATTACTCAATTATTGATAAATTTGGTAATTGTGTCAGTGTTACAACAACACTAAATGGATGGTTTGGTAGTGGTATTACAGTTGATAATTCGGGTTTTTTACTTAATAATGAAATGGATGATTTTTCTATTAAGCCTGGATATCCAAATATGTATGGAATTATTGGAAGTGAAAAAAATTCAATTTATCCTAAAAAACGAATGTTAAGTTCAATGACACCTACAATAGTGACAAATAGTTCTGGTAATCCATTTTTAATAACAGGATCGCCTGGAGGTTCAACGATCATAACAACAGTTGCACAGGTAATAAGTAATGTAATTGATTTTAATATGGAAATAAAAGATGCTGTTGAGTCTAAACGTTTTCATCAACAATGGTTTCCTGATTTAATACAAATAGAAAAAAATTCTTTAAATACAGAAGTTATTAATAAATTAATAGATGCTAAACATAGTCTTATTTATAGGTCTGATACTGGATTAGGTGAAGCAAATTCTATAATGATTATAGATGGTATATATTACGGTGCAGCAGACAGTAGGAGAGGAGCAAAAGCTTCAGCTTATTAATTATATGAAAATTTCAAATAAAAAAATTAAAGAAATAAAAGGTTTAGTAACATTAATTATAGTTGCATTTACGATTAAAACTTGTTTATTGGAAATATATGTTGTTCCAACAGGGTCAATGGAAAAAACTATCTTAATAGGAGATGTATTAGTCGGTAATAAATTTATTTTTGGTATGAAAACACCAACATGGATAGGTATACCTTACACAAGGTATGGTTTTGATATTCCATGGTTTAGATTACCAGAATTTAGAAAAGTTAAACAAGGAGATGTAACAATATTTGAATTTCCAAGAGACCCTTTCCAGAAATATGTAAAAAGATGTATTGGATTAGCTGGTGATGAAGTAAGGTTAGATAAAGGTCAAATTTATGTAAATGATAAGATGATGAATTTTCCTGAAGATGGTCAGTATTTAAAAAAACTTCCAGACAACTCCAGTGTTTTGACAAAAAATATGACTTGGAATTCAGAGTATTTATATACCCAATTCAAGTGTGAAGATTTTAAAGATTTAAATAATAACTACTATTTTGATGATAATGAAAATTTTTCAGATTTAAATGAAAATAATAAATGGGATTATGGAAACTTAGATAATATTAAAACCTTTACTGTACCTTACAAATCAGAAGAATTTAATGATGTAAATAATAATAATATTTATGATGAAGGTGAATTGTTTGATGATGTCAATAAAAATGGTAAATGGGATAAAGGTTTTTCCTACAAGATTGATGAAGTTAAAGATTGGGAATCATTTGTCAATTTACTTTTACTTGATGGTAATAAGCTAGAACTCGATAATTGGACTTTTACTCTAATAGACCCTGAGCATATAAGTCGTTTAAGGGGTTTAATTAAATATAAAATACTAGGTATATTTCAAGGTAATAGTATTGATTCAAGAAAAAGGCTCCAAGCTAAACAAAATAATGAGCAGATTAAATATACAGAAGAATTAAAAAGTATTAATGATGCTAAAAATATCATAACTCCTTGGGATATAAGAATTATTGAAAAAATAAAAGATTCAAACTATGTATTAAATAATTTAAAAGTTAATGGTAAAAACATTAACAATGTTGATGAATATATAGTTAAACATGACTATTACTTTTTAATGGGTGATAATAGAGACAATAGCTATGATTCTAGGTTTTGGGGTTTTGTTCCTGATTATAATATTCTTGGAATACCAGTATATTCTTTAATTAATATGGCAAATTTTAAATTTAGAATGAAAGTAATTAATTAACTAAATTATAACCATGATTTTAATATTCTCATTTATTTTTAAGTGTTTTATATCAATATTACTTCTTTTGTTTTCAACAAATTATCTTGTCAAAAATAAATTGAATTCATCTAGTAATATTAATTTATCAATTTTGAATTTATCAAGTATAAGTTTACTCTCATGTCTCTATAGCTTTACATCAGATTCTAACTTATTTTTGTACATAATTGGTATGATTCCAATTACTTTCATTTTTTTAATGCATATGAATAATGACAAAACAAATAAAGAACTTTACCTAATACTATTTACAAATATTATTTTACTATCTTTAAATTATTTTTTTATAGTTATAATTTTAAATATCATATATTATGTGAATAGTATTTATTTTGAACAATTTAATATTTTTTTTAAAAATGATGATCAAGTTGATAATGATGATATAGTTTTATGATTCAATAAAAATTATTGTTTAATAAAAAAAAATTTTCAAAATTTATAGGATGTTTAAAACTAAATTTATTTAATAATGGCTAAAGATTTAAATACAAAAGAAGGAAGAAGTAGTTTTTTAAAAGATTATCTTGATGATTTATTATTGGGCATTAACGATTCATACGGTCCAATATTATTAGATGAACTTGAAAAGCGTCTTGAAAAAACTATTTCCGAGTTTAATGGCGAGATTGAAGAAGCCTTTTCAATGCTCAAGAAAAAAACAGAAGATAAGGAAGCTTTCTATGCTTCTATGGATTCTGATAAAAACTCTAAAACAGAGTGGGAAAAAAAATTAGAAGAAGTTGAAAAATAACAAATCTAGGGAAAATAAATGGATATTATAAAAAATAGAGGAATATGGATATTTACAACAGTTCTTACTTTGGTAGGTCTTTATTACTGGACTGTAGTTGACCAAGATAGAGTTGAAAAAATGGGAAGTTTACAAGAAAGCGATTTTACTCTAAGTGGTGATGTAAATGAATGGAGTGAAGTTTATAATAGATTAGAATTAAAATATATTGGTATTTCTAAGCATGTTAAGACTCTTCAAGATGAAACAAACGAACATTACAAAGCTTATAATGCTAAAGTTGACTCAATAAATAGTACTTTTGAAAGATTAGAATTTAAATTAGATCAAATTAATGAGTCTTTGACCGATAGATTAGAAGATTTAAATGAATCTTTGGAGTCATTATCTGAAGAGTTCTCAAGTTACAAAAGAACTACTCAAAGAGATGTAAGAAAAATAAATAAATCTCTTGAATCTATAAAAGAAGATATAGATACAATCAAAAAAGAACTCGATGATTAATAGTTATATTTGATATTTTTTATATTGAATACATTTATAATTCCTCTATGTATTAATTATAAAATGATTAATATCTAGTTTAATTTAAATTTTTTTAAAAAAAATTTATTATCTTCATCTTATCAAATAATTAAATTTATATAGTTATTTCATAAATAATTTTTAATAGAATTTAAAGTTGATTTTAAAATTTAATTAGAAAATAGTGAGGTTATCAAATGAAGACAGGTTATATTAAAGAATGGAACGAATTAAAAGGTTGGGGTTTCATTGAATGTGAAGAAGAAGATCAAGATTATTTTTTCCATATTTCAAAAGTAAGAAAAGGTTTAAAATTAAGACAGGGTATGCATGTTAAGTTTGATTCAATTATCACTCAGCGAGGTGATGAAGCTGAAAACATTTCTCATATATGAAAAATGAAAATTCATTAGACGTTGATAACTTCTTATTTTGGGATAATAAATATAAAATTAATGAGTTTTCATGGGATGTAGGATATCCAACCCCTTTCTTTGTAGATTGGTCTAAAACTATTGAAAACAAAAAATCAAAAAAAATTTTAATTCCTGGATGTGGTCTCGGACATGATGTTATTTATTTATCTAAGTTAGGCTTTGATGTTTATGCGTGTGATTTCTCTAGTACAGCTGTAAAGATTTTAAGAAATAAAGTAGAAAAGAATAATCTTAGTACCAAGGTAATAAAAGAGAATTTTTTTAAATTATCTGAAAATTTCAAAGGTTATTTTGATTATATAATTGAATATACTTTCTATTGTGCTATAAATCCATCAAAAAGACCTAATTACATAGAAGAATGTTCAAAATTGTTAAAAGATAAAGGTAAACTTGTTGGAATAATGCTTCCAATTGGAAATGTTGAAGTCGCCTCAAGACCTCCTTTTGAAGTTAAACTGAGTGAATTAGAAAATAATTTCTTAAATTTTTTTAAAGTAATTAATATAAAACCAAATCATTTAAGTATTAAAAAAAGAAAAGGTATTGAATATATTGTGGAATATCAAAAATATAAGTAATGTATAAGTTTTTAATTAAAGAAATTAAAATATTTGGGTACCATGGTGTTTATCAGGAAGAAATTAAAAATGGTCAAAATTTTTACATAACAATTTCATACAAAAATATATTAAATAAAAAAACTACAATTAAATTAGAAAATACAATAGATTATTCTGAGGTTGTAAAAATTGTAAGTAAAAGATTTAATTTTAGAAGATACAATCTAATGGAAAATTTATCTAAAGATATTCACTCTGATATTAAAAATAATTTTAATGTAAAAGATTTGTCAGTTGAGATAAAAAAACATAACCCTGCTGTTGGAAATGATGTTAAATATATTTCAACAATTTATAATGGATAATTCTGTTTTTTTATCGATCGGAACTAATAGTGGTGATAAGATAAAAAATCTCAATTTACTTTTAAAGAAAATCAAAAAAAAAAGTATAAATATTTTAAAAATTTCATCTATATATAATAGTGAACCATTTGAATCTAATTGTAAAAATAATTTTTATAATATAGTTATTGAAGTGCAAACTCATTATAGCTTATTAGACTTTTTTAATATAACACAAATTATTGAGGAAGATATGGGTAGAAAAATCAAAAATAACCCTGATATTGAAAGAATTATAGATATTGATATACTTACTTATGAGAATGTCGTTTTTTCAAGTAAAAATCTAATAATTCCACATACTGAAATTCATAAAAGAAAATTTGTTTTAATTCCATGGTCAGAAATTTCTTCGGATTATATTATACCCAAATATAATAAAACAGTTAAATTTTTATTGAATAATGTTAAAGATTCATCTAAAGTTTGTAAATTAGATTATAGACTATGAAAATAAATTATCATATTACAGTTGAGGGTAGTATAGGAGTTGGTAAAACTAGTTTAGCAAAAATTTTAGCTGAAGAATTTCAGGCTCAATTAATTTTGGAAAAATTTGAAGAAAACCCTTTCTTATCAGAGTTTTATAAAAATTCTAAACAATATGCATTTCAAACACAATTATTCTTTTTACTTTCAAGATATAAGCAACAAGATGAATTTAAACAAACGGATTTATTTAATAAGTATGTTGTTTCTGATTATATGTTTATGAAAGATAGAATTTTTGCTGCTCTAAATCTAGATGATAAAGAGATGGATTTATATAATTCTATTGCAGGTATTTTAGAAAAAAATATAATCTATCCTGATTTAATTATTTTTTTACAGTCAGAAACCTCTAGATTGATGGAAAATATTAAGAAAAGAGGAAGATTATATGAAAATAATATGGATTGGAACTATATAGATTCTCTTAATCAGATGTACAATGAATATTTTTTTAGATACAATAAATCTCCTCTGTTGATAATAAATACAAATGATATTGATTTTGTAAATAATAAAAATGATTTGAAAGAGATATTAAATGTAATAAGAAGTCCTATTAAAGGAACAAAATATTATAATCCATTTAAGGATTCTAAT
>NZPQ01000004.1 GCA_002693365.1 Fidelibacterota bacterium | reverse complement strand
TTTCCAGATGTTGATTTATTCTTTTCAGATCTAATTTTAGCAAGCTCTTGTTCTCTTTTTTGTGTTTCTTTTTTATCTGAGTAAAGTTTGTTTATGATTTTTTCAATTTTTTCAATCGTATCTTTTTTTGAAATCAAATCATTTTTCAGAGATTCTTTTTGGTTTTTTATTTTTAAAACATAAGATGATTTTCTTTTTTTATCTTTTTCAAGGGAATTAAATTTTTTATTTTTTTCAGTAATTAAATCTTTTTTATTTTTTTGTTCTTTTTCTAACTTAATTTTTTTCAGTTTTAAATCTTCAATATTAGTTGTGATTCTTTGTTTAATTTGATTTTCATAATCATTTAATATCTCTAGATATTTTTTTCTATATATTTTTTTGTTCCATTCAGATGTTTTTGTGATTTGTTTTAAAAGATTACTTTTGCCATATTTATATAAATATTTCAATCTATTTTTTAATTGATTTTTTAGAATGAATAATTCTTCCTCTTTATCTTGAATAGTTTTTTTAGTAGAAAATATTTGTTTTGAAATATAGTTTTCTTCATCAGTTAATCTTTTTATTAGCTTTTCTGTTAGTTCAATTTTTTTATCAATTTTTTTAATTAAATCATTATTAATTTTTTCTTCTTTAGATTTTTCATTAATTAATTTTTCAAATTTGTCTATTTCATTTTTTAGTAGTTCTAGTTCATCGTTTTTACTGTTTATATCATCTTGAATTTCAATTGATGTTTTATCACAAAAAATTAAATTTATTGTTAAAGTAAGGATAATGAATAGATATGTAATATTAATTTTCATTTAATATAACTTTCATAAATATTTTTATTTTTGCTATCAAAATTTAATAAAAAAAGTAATTCATCTTCTAATTCCAGCATATTTAATAAATCTGCTATCTCTATATGATAGGCATTGATAAACTTTAAGGTATTTTTATCATAACCAAATTTATCATAAACCGACTTGATATTATTTATAAAAGTTTTCATAGTACTTTTTAAATCATCAATATCAATTTTTTCAGAGTTAATCATATCAAGACAATAATAGAAGTTATATCTTGCTAATCTTAAATCTTCGTTATTTTTTAAATTTTTAATGCTATCTTCAAAATTACTCCATGTAGATGAGTAACCTGAATCAATAGCAATATTGCATATATCAATACATTTTTGATAATAAGAACCACCTAAAAAGAGTTCGTAACTATCTAATTCACCTGCTATAAATAAATAAGCATAGTAGTCAAAAAATGAACTTATCGGATCAAAAAAAGTTGGATTATGATAAATTGTCTTTCCTTTAAAGTAAGGGAAATTAATATTTTTTACATAATAGTATTGATCACTTTTGTTTGTAAGAAATAGTTGGCATGATAATTTATTAAAATCATTTTCACCGGTAAAGTGGATTTTTTCATAAATAATATGAATTTTCAATGGTATATTTAAATCATTATTTTCTGAACTGAATGTTGAGATTTTAAGATAGTTTTTTATAAGCTCATTAAATTCCTCTAAAATATATGTTTTATTGTCTTTAATTAGCCTTGAATTATATTCATAAGTGATATCTATATCTCCAAATTGAGAATACAAATTTGAAAATAGAAATATAAATAATATAGATTTTATCATCATTAGCTATCTAAATCTAAATAAATTTAAACGTAGTTTAAAATTTTTAAAAATAATAAACTAAAATTTTTACATTTATTTTAATTATCTATTTACTTATTTGACAAGTTGATATTTAGATATTAAATTGTTTCAGGATTATGAACTATAATTGAAGGAATTTACTATGTTTAAATTTTATAAAAATTTATTTTTAATATCTTTATTTTTTAATGTGGGTATATTTAGCGCAGAAATATCAATTTCTAGCAGTGAAATTAATGCTGGAGAAACAGCACTTTTGCAAATTGAAATAGCTAACGAAGGGGCTATTGGAGGATTCCAAATGCAAATTTTGGATTTTCCTAATCAAGGATTTTTTACTGATGTTGTTAGTACAGATAGAACTTCAGCTTTTACAGTAAGCTTTAATGAACAAAATGATGGATCAGTTATTATTGTTGCATTTGATTTAACAGGAGCAGGTCTATCACCTGGAAATGGAAGCGTTCTTGAACTTTCATATGAATCAACAGGAATTTATACATCAAATATTGAATTATCATTTAATGAGGACAACACCGTTCTATCTGATATGATTGGTGGCTCATATGAATATGATGTTGTAAATGGTTATATCGATGTATTGGGTGAGGTCCCTCCTCCAATTATGCCTGTTTCAAATTTATCAGCTTTAGGTTCATTTGGAGAGATTAATCTTTCTTGGGATGATATTAACGATGCTAATGTTGAAGTCAGCGGTTATAGAATTTATAGAGACAACGTTTTTATTTCAACATCAAGTTTAACAAATTATGTAGATCAAGGCTTATCTCAAACAACTGAATATTGTTACAATGTTTCTGTTTATGGGCCTACGGGAGAATCAGATTTGTCTAATACAGTATGTGCTACAACCTTAGAAATTTATTTAGAGGAACCTCAAAATTTAACAGCAATTGAAAATGGGTTAGAGGTTTCATTAGATTGGGAAACTCCACCTAGTGCTATTGGAGTTGGTGATGAATGTATAACTGCTTATGAACAACCTGGTTTTATCGATTGTTCGGGTATTTGTTTTGAGTCAAGTTTAGCTGATATTTGGATAGGTGATGGGTTTTGTGATGGTGTTAATGCTCAATATGGAGTCAATTTTTCTTGTTCATTTTGGAGTTGCGATGGATGTGATTGTGCTGGAATTGAAGGTGATCAGAGTCAAGAATGTATTGATGAATGTGGCTCTTTTAGCTTAAATAATGGAATTCCATCTACAAATTCTAAATCAATGGCTGAAGGAACATATTTAGTAAATTCAAGAGATTTACTAGGATATGAAATTTATAGAAATAATGAGCTTATTGATTATGTTGAAGATACGGATTATATTGATAATTCTGATGGACTCTGGTATTTAGAAGATTTTTGTTATAATGTTGTAGCAGATTATAATGAGGGTTCATCTGGATTTTCAAATACAGCCTGTGTTATTCCTCAGTTAAATGCTCCATCAGGTTTATCTGCACAGCAAGGTGCAAATAATTTTATTACATTAAACTGGAGTTCAACGCTATTAAATGATCAAACATCATACAATATTTATAGAGACGATCAGTTGTTAGTTGATAATATTGTAGATGAGACCTATGAAGATTATACAGCAGAAATAGGTGTTGAATATTGTTATTACGTAAAAGCATTTTATGAAGATATAGGAGAGTCCCCATCATCAAATATTTCATGTTTTAGCTGGAATTTAATTCCACCTGTAGGTGTAAATGCTCAAGGTGATAATGAAAATCAACATATTTTGTTAGAATGGAATGAACCTGGTTCATTTATTAATTATAATGTTACTTGTGATGGTGGTTCATGGCAAAGTGAAGTAAGTTGGGAATTAATTGCTAATGATGAACTAATTTTAGCTGGAGGAGCACCATTTTCTCAAGTTGATGTTCCATTGTTTTTAGGCTCTTACACTTTGAATATGACTGATTCCTATGGAGATGGTTGGAATGGCAATGTTTGGAATTTAGTTGATGCTAATAATAATATTGCTGCATCATGTACGCTTGATACAGGTAGCGAAGGTATTTGTGAATTTAATTTAACTGGACTTGCAGTTTCTCAGGAACTTTATCCAATTTCTAATGAAGATCCAAGTAAGAATTATGATGAAAGTATTAATCCAGAAATTGAAATAGTTGATAATACTCAGCAATTTATTCAAGATAATTTAAATGATAGTAGAGATATGCTCTCATATAGAATTTATAGAGATGGTGAATTTTTAGTAGAAACAGATTTAAATACATTTTCATATATTGATAGTTCAACTGAACATGATATTGAGTATTGTTATACTTTAAGAACACTCTATGATGAGGGTGAATCTGTTGACTCTAATATTTCTTGCTCTGAGTGGATTTTAATGCCTGCAACTGATTTTGATGTTATAGGCACTAATGGTCAGATAGAGCTTACTTGGACTCCTGCTCAATCAACAGATGTTTTAAGTTATAATATTTACAGAGATGGTAATTTGCTTCTAAATACTGGAGGTTTAGATAATCAATATAATGATACTTCAGCTATACATAATGTTGAATATTGTTATCAAATTTCTGCTGTTTATGATTTAGGAGAGTCTAGTATATCAGATCAAGAATGTGGTATGTGGGAAATATTATCTCCTGATGAAGTATTTGCTAGTGGCCAAGATGGAGTGGTTCATATAACCTGGACCGATCCACCAGCTGGGGGTACCCCAGGTGTAGGTGATGAGTGTGTGTCTTATGATTATTATTATAATGAAACATTAGGCTTGGTTGATTGTATTGGACAATGCGTTCCTCAAACTACAATAGATAGTTGGTTAGGTGATGGATTGTGTGATGATGGAACATGGGGTGTATACCTTGATTGTGATGAATATAATTGGGATGGTGGTGATTGTCCTGAAAATGGAGTAGCTTCTATTGGCATTGAATTTAATTATAGAACAGAAAATCAATTAGAATTTCTATTACCATTTATTTCTGATATTGATAATAATAGTAGGGATTTAGTAGCTTTTAATATTTATAGAGATGGACTATTTATTGCAACGGTTGAATCAGGTATTTATGAATATTATGATTATGATGTAGTAAATCTTCAGGAATACTGCTATACAGTCACAAGCGTTTATGAAGTGGGTGAATCGGAAATATTAGAAGATTTAGTTTGTACTATTCCAATTCCAGGATTAGCTCCATCAAGTTTATATGCATATGCAGAATCAGATTATATTAATTTAGAATGGAATGCTGGTAGTAATTTAGTTATTGATTATAATGTTTACAGAAATGGTGTTTTATATGATAATACAACTGATATATTTTATCAGGATTTAAATGCTGAACATGATATTGAGTATTGTTATGTTGTATCTGCTAATTACGAATCAGGTGAATCACAATTTACCAATGAAAGTTGTGCAATGTGGATTTTAGCTCCTCCATTAACTGCATCAGCCTCAGGTGGAAATGGTTTTATACAATTAGATTGGACAGAACCTGGTGTAAGTACATGTGCTGATGAAGTTATATCATCCCTGCCTTTTAATGCCTTAGGTAGTAATGCTGGTATGAGTAATGATTGGCTTATTCAGGGATTTGGTGATGGTGCTGATTATGCATATTTATTAAATGTTACAAGTCCAACAACAATTGATGTTACTTTATGCAGTCCTAATACTGATTATGATAGTAAATTAGAAATTTTCACAGCTGATGAAGAGTGTGTGGAAGCATCAACTGGATTTTATAATGATGATGGCTCAACTTGTCCAGAAAGTCCAGCTCCATATGCGCCAAGTGAATTGCTAGGTGTGTTTTTAGATCCTGGTCAGTATTACATAGTTGTTGATGGATATAATGGTGCTGAAGGAAATTATGAAATAAATGTCACTCAATCATTTTTTGAAAATTCAAATCCAAGTGAAATTGCTGATAATTTTTTATATGAATTGAATAAAAGTAATTTAAATTTAAATATAGATGATTGGAACTATGCTGATAATGATTTAATTCAATCAAGTAGATCGCTGTTAGGTTTTGATATATATAGAGATAATCAGCTTATTAATTCAGTTGACTCAAACACTTATACATATTTAGACCTTGGTTTAGAAAATGGAACGCAATATTGTTATTTTATTATTGCTAATTATGATGAGGGTAATTCTCAGCCAACACCGACAATTTGTGCGTCTCCCGATGCTGGACCAATGTGCCCACCTGAAAATTTAGTATTAAATATTGAAGATGGTAGTACTGTGATTGATATGACTTGGGATTTACCAAATCCAAATTGTGAGGGAGCAGGTACAGGCGGAGGAGATGGCTCTTATAGTGTCGAATGTGGTGGTGGTTCATGGGAGTCTGAAGTTTCTTGGGAACTATTATTTGATGGAAATATCATCCAAAATGGAGTGGTTGGATCATATTCTTTTGACCTTGATCCTGGAGATTATATTTTAAATATGTATGATTCCTATGGTGATGGTTGGAATGGTAATAGCTGGAACCTGTATAATGGTGCTATTTTAGTTGCAAGCTGTTCATTGGAGTATGATTATTATAATTATGGTGATGGCTCATTTGGTAGTTGTCAATTCTCTTTGACGGGAGTTGCATCTAGCGATGAAGTTTTACCTGTAGATGTTTCTAATTATTTTGATCCTAATAAGCCTGTAGAAAATATTAACAATACTAGTAGAATAGAAGGTTTTAATATCTATAAAAATGATATTTTAATTGATTCCGTTCCTATAGACCAAAATTATTATACCGATTCAGATATTATATTTGGTGAAGAATATTGTTATAAAGTTAAAGCTCTTTATGAGGAAGGCGAATCAAATCCAACAAATATAGCATGTGGTACTGTTATTGATCCTGGAAGCTTCTCTGTAATGGGATTAGAAAATGGTATTGTACAATCAGGATCGAATATTGAATTAGATTTAAATTTATCAAATCAAACATCAGTTGCAGGATTTCAATTTACACTTACTGATACACCTAATAATTTAACTGTTACTGCAGTTGAAACAACTGATAGGACTGAAGGTTTTACAGTAGAATTTAATGAGCAGGTTAATGGTTCTGTTATAATTGTTGCGTTTAATATAACTGGTGGATTGATTGCAGAAGGTGATGGGTCAATTTTATCAATTGTATATGAGGCTGATGAAGTTTTTCAAGAAACTAATGTGGAGTTAAGTATTGCTGATTATTACATAGGAGATAGCATAGGTTTTGAGTTGCCTATTTATACAGAAGCCTCAAATGTTCTTATTTCTTTAGGGCCAACATCAATTGTCCAGGAGATTAATTTAGATCCGTTTATTTTTAATAATGTATCCTTGAATGTAATTCCGGATAATATATCATTTTCACAAATGGTTGATGGTATGGATCTTCTGCTTGCTTCAGATGGTAATTCTAATTTTTATGTGCCTAGTTATGGTATTGATCAAATTGGAGATATGCACGTAGAATATGGTTATAGATTATTTCTAAATGGAGCTGAAAGCCATATGATGTCTATTGAAGGTGTTCCAGTTGATGTTTCTGAACATTCTTTAACTTTAAATCCTTTCATACTTAATTTAGTTTCATATCTTCCACAAGAGTGTTTGATGTCTTCAGAAATTTTTGCGGGATATGATGATGATATTTTATTGGTTAAAGGTAGTAGTGGATACTATGTTCCCTCTTTTGGCGTTCAAACATTAGCTGAGATGTGCCCTGGGGAAGCATTCGAAATTTTCTTAAACGGAACAGATGGATTAGACTTCCAGTATCCAACAGGTGTTATGTCATCTAATCATTCGAATCATTTTGTTGAGGATTATAAAT
>NZPQ01000003.1 GCA_002693365.1 Fidelibacterota bacterium | reverse complement strand
TTATCAAAATGAAAGATACCTGCATGCAAAATGGACAGTTGCACAGACAAAATCAATAGGTGAAATGATAGAGGGATTTTGCGCGGCAGAGGAGGGGAAAGAATACACACCAGAGGGTCCAAGCTATGAAGCTAAATTTCCTCACATACCAGAAGGAGTATTTGGAGATACTTCTGACATGATTACCGGTTGCCCAATACCCCAACCAATACTTAACAGAGAAACTAAGCCAATAAAATTAGACAAAATTATAGCTTCTAAATTTTCAATAATTTCCAATAAAAATCTTCCCTTGTTGTCTCATAAAGCAAAAAGAATTTTTAAACATTTATCAATTCATTTTGAAAAGATTACATCAGATGATGATGAAGAAAATCGATTAAAAAATATCTTTGATATATATGACGTTGTTTTAGTGAGACCAGATTTATATGTTTATGGTGGATGTGATTTAGAAAATATATCAAATGTTATAGAAAGTCTTGAAGATAAGTTTTTTCTTAAGTTATGATCTAAAAATTATGAGATTATTCAAACTATCCATTTTATTTTTCCTTTCAACTCAGACTATTGCCTATGACAGAATCTTAGGAAAAGATTTTGCAACTCGTTCAGAAGTTATCGCAACAAATGGAATGGCTGCAACTAGCCATCCATTGGCTACACAAACAGCTATAGATGTTCTAAAGAAGGGAGGTAATGCTATTGATGCTGCAATAGCAGCAAATGCTGTTTTAGGTCTTGTCGAGCCTACAGGATGTGGCATTGGAGGTGATCTCTTCGCCATAGTTTGGATTGAGGAAGATAAAAGGCTATATGGCTTGAATTCATCTGGCCCAGCACCACAAGATATGACAATTGAAAAGCTTAAAGCTATGGGTATAGATAAAATTCCTCCATTTGGTCCTTTGCCTGTAACAGTTCCTGGAGCCGTAGCTGGATGGACAGCTCTGCACAAACGTTTTGGCAATAAACCTTTTGACGAGTTATTTAATAATGCCATCTACTATGCAGATAACGGTTTTCCAATAACAGAGGTTGTTGGATATTATCTTCAACTGTCCTCTGAAAGATATAAAGATTATCCAAACTTTAAAGATGTTTGGATGCCAAATGATGAAGCTCTTAGAAAAGGTGATATTTTCGTCAATAAAGATTTAGCTAAAACATACAAAAAAATTGCTAAATCCTATGGAGAAAGTTTTTACAGTGGTGGTATAGCTCAAACAATTTCTGAATTTATAATTGAGCAGGGCGGTTTTCTCTCAGTAGATGATCTTAAAAGTTATGAGCCAGAATGGATTGACCCAGTGTCATCAAACTATAGAGGTTATGATGTTTGGGAATTACCTCCAAACGGTCAAGGTATAGCTGCACTTCAAATACTTAATATTCTTGAGCAATACGATATTGCTAACATGGGACATAACTCAGCTGAATACATTCATCTTTTTACTGAAGCTAAAAAACTAGCCTATGAAGATAGAGCTAAATATTATGCTGATATGAGTTTTGCCGATGTACCTGTAAAAGAACTTATTTCTAAAGAATATGCATTAAAGAGAAATAAATTAATTAATACAAAAAAAGCTGCATCTGCATATGACACTGGTTTTTTTGAAGGTGGCGATACTATTTATATGACAGTTGCTGATAAAGATGGAAATATGGTTTCACTCATACAAAGTAACTATCGAGGAATGGGTTCTGGTATGGTACCACCAAATCTTGGTTTTATGCTTCAAGATAGAGGCGAGATGTTTAGCCTAGATCCAGAACACCGCAACAGTTTAGAGGGAGGTAAACGACCATTCCATACAATTATTCCAGCATTTATTACCAAAGATGATAAGCCTTTTATAAGTTTTGGTTTAATGGGTGGGAGTATGCAGCCGCAGGGACATGCTCAAATTGTTGTGAATATAGTAGATTTTCAAATGAATCTTCAAGAAGCTGGAGATGCACCAAGAATTAGACATTTCGGTTCATCACAGCCAACTGGTGAAACTATGCTTAATGGAGGATTTCTTAGCCTCGAAACTGGCATCAATAATCAGGTTAGAAATGAGTTATTAAAATTAGGTCATAACCTTAAAGACGAAAAGGGAGGATATGGAGGTTATCAAGCAATAATGAAAGTAAATGAAGTTTATTATGGAGCATCTGAGAGCAGAAAAGATGGTCATGCAAGCGGATATTAGATAGTAAAAATGATTGGATACGGTGAAGTTATATTTTTTTGGTTTTTAGTTTGGTTATTTGGTATTCAATATCATTATGGAAAACTTTTACCTAATATAAAACCTAGAATTTTTTGGTACAGCTTATTAATAATTTCGGGTGTTACGTCTTACTATTTATATCCCTTGCTAGAGTCTCTTTTTTTACAAACATAATCATCTTTTGTTATTTTATATAACCAGCTATTTACTTCAGTTAGAACATTCGTTTTTTCATTAAATTTTAAAAATGAATTTAATAGAATAGATCTTCGCTGTGCAAAGATTTGATTTTCTAATTGGCTATTAAATATATATATATTCTCTCTAAATAAAAACTTTTTATCTTTGTAATTAATAATTAGATCGTGCTTGTTTTCTGGGTTATTTAAATTTTGACATAGAAGATTTAAATTTTCAGCTTGAAGTGATGCTACAAAGAATAAAAAAATTATTAAATTTTTCAAAGATACCAAATACCAAAGATAGCAATGCAGCAAATAAGTATAATTAAATTAATAAGAATCCTAGAAAAAAAGTTTTTACTCCAGCTATCCTGTTTCCTAATTGATATAAACATAAAAACTGCATAAATAAATGGAATTGAAAGTAAAATTTTTGTCATAAATATTATTGTAGTTTTTTATGGTAAAAACTCCAACATAAGTGATTTTTTTAATAAAATACAAGTGTCATTATGTTCAAAAAACATTCACTTTTTTTACCTATTTTTTCGGTTCTTTTTTTATCATTGAACTTAAACTCTGTTGGAGTTAATCAGATACCATCTATTACATTTTCAGCAACACAAGATAAATTAGTTTTAGGCTCAGATGTCACGTTAAATTGGTCTGCTTCCAATGCCAATTTTTGTATTGCAGATGGAAACTGGCAAGGAGAAAAAAAAATATCTGGCTCAGAAAGTATATTCCCTGAGGATGTTGGTTTTTTAACCTATAAGTTGAAATGTATTGGTTCTGGAGGAGAGGCTTCAAAGGAGATTTCACTTGAAGTATATAAATATATAAATGGAGTTGTCGTTGATGGATATATTCGAGATGCAAATGTATTCAATGATTTAAATCAAAATTTTATCTATGACATTAATGAAGAAAATACTTTTACGGATATTAATGGCTCATTCGTTTTAAAATTTGGCGATGTTTTTGTCAGCTTGGGTGGCTTTGATGCGGAAACAAATAATTCACTAGAAGATTTTTTATTATTTACTAATTTAGATAAAGATTCTGATTTCGTTGTAATTTCACCCCTTACATCTTTGAGATATTTTTATGACAATAAATTGATATTTAATGCCTCCATTGGTATTGATGAATATTTAGATATTAGAAATATTGATCCAATAGCTAATATTGATAATGGAAGGAAGTTTGAAACTCTCTTTGAAAAGGGAACTCAGTTTGGGATCCTAGCGTATTCTTTACAAAATATTTCAAACCATATAAATACTTCAGATAACACTACTGAATTATTTTTTTCTCTCTTAGCCAATGCAATAGAAGAAAGATATACAAACTCTAACAAGGAAGTTGATATATATTCTAGAGATTTTATTGGCAGTATTTTACGAAAATTAAATGATAATTTGGATTCTGAAATATCTTTCTTAGATACTGAAAACACCACAACTCTTCTTACTGGTATTGTAAATAACCTTAATATTAAGGGCTCCATTGAAGGCAATAATGCATTGTTTGATTTTGCCACCTCTATTTTTCAAGATGATCTTAAAGAAGCAATTAGCGGAACACTTAATAGTGAAATATTAAATAAGTATGAAACCGATATTCTTGAATATATCGCACAAGAACTTAATATTCAGAAAGATTTACTTGAATCTAAATATGCTCAATCCAATAATCAAGCTCCGGTAATAATCTCATCCAACACTTTTTATGTTGATGAAAATACCACTACCATTGGTCAAGTATTAGTTGATGATCAAGATACGCCACTCTCTGAATTAACCTTTGAGATCTATGATGGATCTAGTGTAATTGATGTTTCATCATCTGGATTGCTTTCATTTTTTAATCCACAGGACTATGAAACTCAAAAAGCTCATGGCTGTAGGGATGTTTCTCCATATTTCACATATGGTGTTCAGGTTTCAGATGGAGTTAATATTACAAGGCAAGAGCTTTGCATTTACATAAATGATTTGGATGAAGGCGATCCAATTTTTCTTAGTGAACCAAACTTCGATTTTAATAAAGATGCTAAATATATTGGACTTGTAGAAGCAACTGATCCTAATGGTGAATATGTAAGTTTTTCAGTGGATGATGCCCGCTTGGAGATTCAACCAGTTTCATCGAGTCAATCTATCACATATAAGGGTATTTTAAGATTTAAAGAAGACTTTGATCAATCTAGCCAAGGCTCATTCACCTCTCAGATAATTGCGAGCGACGGAACTCATACAACAGAGCAGCAAATAAATTTAATTACTCCAAATGCTGCGCCAGTATTTACGTCATCATCAGTATTTACTGCTCCAGAAAATCAACTATCAATTGGAAAAGTTATAGTGACCGATGATGATAACGACCAAATTACATATTCAGTTTCAGGAAGTGATATTAGTATCAGTGCAAACGGCGACTTAAGTTTTATATCTGAACCTGATTTTGAGACTCAAGCTTCATACTCAGCAACTGTATCTGCAGACGATGGGTATGACGTCACGACTCAGGATATAACCATCAATGTAGAAAATGTAAATGAACCTCCAACTTCATTTTATCCATGGAACCCAGAAGACAAAACTCATGGATTCTTGTACGCCCACGAGTCGATGACCAAAATTTTAGGAGCCAGATGGGGATATGATGATGCCCTTAATCAACCTCAACTTCGTGTTGGTTTTGTAGATCCTGAGGGTGATTCTTTAGAAGCAATTTCTGGTGATGATTTAAATATTACAAAAATTTCTACTTCAGAGAATGGAATAAATGTTTTTGAAATCAAATTAAGTGAACCTCTTGATTTTGAAAATTCCCCACAATCAGGTGATGTTTACGAAACAACCTTTTCAATAACTGATGGTGAATTTGATTCAACATTTGTTACTCCAATTACAATTATAAATAATCCCGAAGCTCCCATACTATCTGGTGTATATTGCGATCCTGAAAGAAATGAAGAATGTTATATCGATAACGGGATTGCAGTTTTTAATTTCCCTGAAAACTATTTTCCAATTGCATCTGTTAAGTTCATTAGCCCTGATGGCTTAAAGGCATATCAGAGTTGTAATGTAATTTCTAGCGATTTTTATGATGATTTTAATTTTGGCGGAAAATGTCCATCAAATGAAGATGATGAATTAGTTTTATCTTTTGGACTTAATTACTCTAGTGATTACGAATTAAAAAACTCATACTCATTTAAATTTGAAGCTACAACTTCAGATTTTTATTATTCTGATCCATTAACCTCAACTTTTGATGTTATCGTAAATATTGTTGATGAAGACGATACAGCTCCTGAACTGACTACCAATAATAACTTTTGGATTGATGAAAATACATTAGATATTGGAACTGTTACAGCTACTGACGTTGACACGGATAACAGCTTAATTAGATTTACTACATCAAGTACAAACATAGAGATTGATAATATCACTGGACAAGCTGTCTTTATTTCACCTCCAGATTATGAGCAAAAAATACAATATGTTGAATCGGTAACTGTTTCTGATGGCATTAACTCTTCCACAGGCAATATTGAAATAAATATAGACAACGTCAATGATAATTCGCCGGTACTTAATTTTGATGCTTTTAGGGTTGATGAGAATGAAACATATGTAGGTATTGCTGAAGCTACAGATGCAGACGGTGATCAACTCACTTATTCTCTATCTGGAGATGGTGCCGATGTATTAACTATAAATCAAGAAGGGGAATTAAGATTTATAGAAGCACCTGACTTTGAGACAAAAGAATCATATTCAGAAATAGTGGTAAATGTTAGTGATGGATTGAATACCTCTAGTCGTGGAATCGGAATCCTAATCAATAATCTTAATGATAACAAACCTAAATTTACATCATCCCCTAATTTTATAGTTGATGAAATGCAAACCTATATCGGACAACTTGAAGCAACAGATGCCGATGGTGACACGGTATCTTTTTCAACTAATAGTTCACAAATCAGTATTAATAATCTCGGTGAGATTACCTTCAACAAGGCTCCAGATTATGAGCAAAAAAATGAATTTACTTTTAGTGTCATTGCTACTGATGGAACAAATCGAGCTTTTCAAAGAATAACAATTTCTATAAATGACTTAAATGATGCGCCAACTTTTTCAAGCAATGTTAATTATAGTTCTAATGAAAACAAAAAAAGAGTTGGGAGAATTAATACAAATGATCAGGATAATGATGTTATTGATTTCCAAGTTTCAGGTGGGTCCGATCAGGAGTTATTTACCATAGACTCTGAAGGAATTCTTTTCTTTAGAGACTCTCCAAACTATGAAAATCCTGCTGATGATAATGGCGATAATTCATATGAAGTTCAAATAACAATCTCTGATCAAGAAGAGTCAACCTCTCAGATATTTTATGTGGATGTTATTGATATAAATGATCCACCAGTAATATATGACTTTATTCCATCTATTTTTAATGTTTATGAGAATGGATCAACATTTTCAGAAACTGTTGAAGGAACTGATTGTATGTCAACTATTTCCGTAACATACATTACATGTGGCGGTAAGGTTTTTATTAGTATAAATGGTGATAGAAAGAATGCTGTTCACGATGAAGATGGAGATTCCTTGTCCTATTCATTGACCGGAACAGATTCACAATATTTATCAGTAACACAAAACTCAAGTAGGCTAGGAGGCGGCGCTATATTTTTAGTAAATCATGCGGATTATGAAGCTAAGGATAGTTATGATTTTATCCTAAATGTAAGTGATGGGTCCTCATCAGTTAGTTCAAGTCATCAGATTCAAGTCATCGATATTGATGAGGCACCAATTGTTTCCTCATCGACATCAATATCCTTAAATGAGAATATTTCTGATGTAATAGCAATTCAAGCTGAAGATCCTGAGGGCAAATCTATAGTTTTCTCACTTGGTCAATCAAATGAGGGTGATTCTTCTAGATTTGAGATTACTCCTGATGGTCAGCTAAGTCTGAAAGAGTTATATACAAATTTTGAAGATTATCCAACTAGCGTTGCTTATGTTTATATTTCCGATGATAACAACTCAAGAAGCCCAACTGTTTTTACTGTTAACTTACAAGATATTAATGATGCGCCAGTAATTAATGATAATTTCCCATCTGTATTTGAAGTTAATGAAAATGCTACAACTACATTTTACTCTCAATCTACTGCTTGTATAAGCAAGGCAGACAGAATTTATCTAAGTTGTTCTAACGTGAGTATCCATCTTGGTGATGGCGCTACTCAAGATACAGTTTCCGATGAAGATGGTGATGGACTTTCATATTCTATAACTGGCCAAGATGCTGATAAATTTGGTGTATCTGCTGCTGGTTCAATTTATATGAAGGCGCCTGGAAATTTTGAAGAGCAATCGTCTTATTCCTTCATTCTTAATGTTTCTGATGGTGACATAGTTACCTCTAAAGAATCTATTGTTGTCTTTAAAGATATAAATGAACCTCCAGTTTTTACAGGAAGCTCTTCCTTTACCATTGAAGAAAATGAAACAACAGTAGGTTTGATTACTGCTGAAGATCCTGAAGGTGATTGGGCAGAATTTATAATGGGAAGTGTTCATGATGGTGACTCTGGAAGCTTTACCATTGATTCAAATGGAAGTCTGGCTTTCAGGAGTGCTCCTGACTTTGAAACTAAAAATTCATTTACAGCTCATCTATTTGTAACAGATCCAGATGGTTCAGCTTCATTTACCTCAACTGTAATTACCATTGATGTAACAAATGTAAATGATAATTCGCCAACTTTTACATCGACCAATGAGTTTAGTGTTGACGAAAATATATCTCTAATAGGCACAGTTGAGGCTATTGATATTGATGGTGATGATTTCACTTTTTCAACCACAAGTTCAGATGTTGCTATAGATGAGATTACTGGAGAAATGGTATTTATTTCATCTCCTGATTATGAAACTCAATCCTCTTATTCAGTCGAAGTTGTTGCATCCGATGGTTTGCTCTCAGAGACTCAAACTATTGCAATAAATATTAATGATACTAATGATGTTAGCCCAACAATAACATCTACATCCTTCATCGTTGATGAAAATGAATCATCCATTGGCTCTCTTACATTATCAGATCCAGATACTGTAAATTCATTTACATACTCTATTGATAGCTCTGATATAAGTATTGATTCCTCTGGGAATCTTACATTTAATTCAGCACCTGACTATGAAACAACTACCTCATACACTGCAACAGTAACTGTTAATGATGGAGAAAATACAACTAGCGAATCGATAAGTATTTCAATAATTGATTTGGATGATGAAATTCCTGTTATTACGTCTAGTCTTAACTATTTTGTAAATGAAGATACTACTCTAATAGGAACAATTACTGCATCCGATGACGATGCCGGTAGTACTTTAACATTTAGCCTTGACTCAGTTATGGATGGAATAATTAGCATAGATGCGTCAACAGGGGTATTGTCATTTGACGAAGCAAAAGACTATGAGTCTTCGGGTGATGGTAAGGTTTGGGGTATCCAAGTATATGTTTCTGATGGAACCAATTCCTCAGATGAACATATTCACATACATCTCAATAATAATAATGATAATGATCATGAGTTTATTGGACAAAATCTAACGGTAGACGAAAATGATAATGAAGTTGGAACTATTTTCTTTACTGATAGAGATATTGGCTCAAGAGTAGATTACTGCTTACCAGAAGACTCTGTTCTTGTATTCCAATCATCCTCTTCAAGGTGTTCTACAACTGGTTATGCTGGTAGCGGCATTACTTGGAGTCACTCTGACACCATTTTGACTTTATCTACTTATGACTATGAGAGCGACTCTTCCTTTTCAACCATTATTACAGCGGAGGATTACAACACTAACGATGAAGAGCCCTTAACTATCAAAACTCAAGTTCATAACATCAATGTGACAATTGTGGATGTTGATGAGGCTCCAGTATTTACTAATTCAACACAAATAAGCATCGATGAAAATGAAACTACCGTTACACAAATAGTTGCAACTGATGATGATGGAGATGCGATTACTTATTCGTTATATGGTTCTGATTCACAGTATTTCACTATCGATGCAAATACAGGTGATTTATCGTTGAGATCAGCTGCAGATTATGAGTCAAGAGACTCATATACTTCTATGATAGTTATTGCAGATTCAGGAACCAACTCCTCAAATCTTGATTTGGATGTATTCATAAATGATGTGAATGAACCTCCTGTTTTTACAAGTTCCCGAAGTTTTTCAGTAATGGAAAATAGAAATAATTATTATGATGTTTTCACAACTGCTGAGGATCCAGAGGGTGAACAGGTGTTTTACAGATTATTGTACGGTGTCGGCTCTGATGCTGAAAAACTTCAAATTGATAGGACCTCGGGTGGTGTCAGAGCAAGACCATGTATTTATGATAGAACAAATGATGGAAGCTGTTATGCCGGATCATCATCTTCCTATTTCGATTTTGAAGCTCAATCTGAATTGAATTTCCAAGTTGTTGCTTATACTGAAACTGATCAATACCTCCAAGATGCTTCATCAGAGGGAACTTCAGCTACTGAGAGCTTCCAAATAAATGTTCTTGATGAAGAAGAAACTTTTTATTATCTTTTAAATGGTTTATATCTTGAATCTTATCCTCCCTCACTTTATGTTGATGAAAATGAATCTTTTATAGGTACTTTTCAAACTATACCAATCGATTCATGGGGATCTACAAATACTTGGATTCCTACTAGTTCGCTTTCAAATGACTGGTTTGATTATGATCAATCAACAGGATTTCTATCATTTAAAGATAACGTAAATATTGATTATGAATCCCAAAGTCGTGACTATTACACAGCAACCTTCAATACGATTAAAAGTAATGATAGGAATGGTGATACTTACTTCGCAAGCATAAGTATTGATATTTATATCAATGATGTAAATGAAGCTCCAACACTAACATCATCAATTTTAAATGTAGATGAAAATCAAACAGCTATTGGTAGTGCTCCATTTACAGATCAAGATGGAGATAGTCTCTCTTTTTCTATTTCAGGAGGAGCCGATCAAAACTCTATCAATATAGGCTCATCAAGCGGAACTTTAGTTTTTGTTGATGCTCCAAATTATGAAGAAAAAAATGCATATGAAATTGAAATAACAGTAAGCGACGGATCTGAGACAGTTACCGAAAACATCACAATAAATATTAATGATGTGAATGAGGCACCAGCAATAACCTCATCAGCAAACTTCACTGTGTCTGAAAGATCTTCATTTATTGGAACAGTAACTGCAACTGATGAAGATCCCAATGATACGATTAGTTTTAGCTTAGAGGGTTCTGGTTCAAATACAAATAATGCATTTATTCAAGATGATTATGGTGATCTTGATGAAACTGATTTTTATGAACTGGACGTAGACCTGACAACACAAGATGTCAAGCTAAGAATCTTTAATAATGATGATTATTTTAATGTTTCTATAAAAGACGAGAATGATGTTCAGCAATATAGCAATCAATTTGGAAGCGAATACTTCATTATTGATGTTGATCAGTATGTTTCTACTGTTGGTGCAACAATTGATCTTGAACTCATAAATTGTGAAGAATCTTGTGCTGGATATAGTTTAGGCTGGGAATTAATCGTAGATAATAATGTAGTCTTCACTAATAGCTGCAGCTCATGTGCAAATGATTCTTATTCCACCGGGATAGTCTATCAGTCATCTATTTACTTAGGACCAACTGGCGAAGGTATCTCCGTAGATTCATCAACTGGTGTTTTAACTTTCGATGCTGGGGCTGATTATGAGACTACGACAACATACCAAGCAACTGTAATTGCCTCTGATGGAGAATTAAGCGACTCGCAAGATATAACTGTCACTGTCGCTAATGTTGATGGTATTTCTAAAATCAATGAAATTTATTTATGTTCTTTTGAAGAAACTCAAGATAACTATTGCGCTACGAATTCAGTACTTGCAGCAAGTAATGATGGATCTATTTTTGTAGTAGGAATGCCTAATATAGATACTGTAAAAGTATTTAAGAAAACATCAGGTACATGGTCACAACATGGAGCTGATATTACTGGCGTATCTGCATCGAGTGTAGATATTAGTGGTGATGGAACAAGAATAATATTTTCCTATGATGGAATCATTGCTGTTAAAGAATATGATTCTACTCTCAGTGACTGGATTGATGTCGGTTCTGCACTAACTAACCCAGGTTCTGGTTGGACAGGCTGGGGAAGCAGTGTTGCCATTGATGAGGATGGCGACACCATAGTAATTGGCGCTGGTAATGCAAATGTTCCTGATCTTTACAGCATCGGAGCAATTAAAATCTTTAACTATGATCAATCATCTTCCGATTGGGTAGAAATCAGTTCCTATGGTTCTAATGTATCGAACTGGATGAGGGGATGGTGTGAGGATAATTACTGTACTGGAGCAGGAATTGGTTATGATGTTGATATTAATAATGCTGGAGATGTTGTCATAGCATCTGGACCGACAGGCGGTTTTGGTCAGGCTCGAGTATTTTATAAATTATCCAATACTTGGTATATGCGCTGCTATCAAGGTGGTACTGGTAATGGTGATGGTTGTAATTCAATAAATGATAAGTTTATGTATCCAGGTTACAACAAGGCAGGAGGATTTAGTTCAGCAATTAAGGGTGACAGCACGATTGATGACATTGTAGTAACTCTTGGTGGCCCGAGTGATAATGCTGCTACAGATTTTAGTCAGGGTGATCCAATACATGCAAGAACATGGAAATGGAATCCAGGCTACAATAATTCCTATAATTGGGAACCTCATTCACCTGATATAACAAGAGCACGTGATAGAGATCATACGGGTTATGATGTGAGCCTAAGTGATGATGGTTCAGTCTTAGCTGTTTCCGCTCCAAGAACTTATACAAATGAAAACTATCGCAATGCTGATGATATAAATGATACAGATTCTGGTGCTGTAACAATTTACTCATTGTCCAATATGGTTACTACTGAAATTGAGAGTGTTTCATTTGATAGTAATTATCAACAACAATGTGGACATTCAATTGATGTTAATGGAAATGGAGATTTCTTATTTTTTACCTGTCCTGGTTATAGCGATTATCCTGCAGATAATAGGGGTCGAGTACTAATCTATTCGGTTGAGATTGATGATGTATCTGATGGTCTTCCTAGCTTCACCTCAGATGCGAGCTTCTACGTAAATGAAAATGAAACATCTATTGGAACTGTAACCGCAACAGATTCTGATGGTGATACTTTAGAGTTCAGCGTTTCTCATGATGATATTCAAATCGATACCTATACAGGAGAGTTAACCTTTAGTTCTCCAAAAGACTATGAGACTGATGCAGATACTTATACAGCTACTATTTTTGTAACTGATGGAACTACATACTCCAGTCAAGATATTACAGTTTATCTAACGAATGTGAATGATAATGCGCCTGCTATTTCATCAGCAGATACTTTTACAGTCATTGAAAATGAAACATCCATAGGAACAGTTTCAGCCTCTGATGCTGACGGAAATTCAATTACATTTAGCATTTCAAGTTCTGATATTTCTATTGATTCAACATCAGGAGTTATGACTTTTAACTCAGCTCCAGATTATGATGATGGCGATACTGCATACTCAGCAACAATAACAGTGAGTGATGGCAGCAATGACTCAACCCAAGAAATATCAATCACCATTAGTGATGTTGATGATACAGCTCCAGTTTTTACTTCAGATTCAAACTTTAGTGTTGATGAAAATGAAACTACTATCGGAACTCTTACCGCAACGGATATTGATACAGATGATATATTTATAACGTTTAGTACTTCATCATCAGACATAAGTGTCGATGCTGGCTCAGGTGTTATGACTTTTAATAGTGCTCCTGATTATGAAACACAATCTTCCTATACTTTGATTGTAAATGCTTCAGATGGCACCAATAGCACTTCACAAGAAATTACAGTTAATATAAATAATCTAAATGACAATGCGCCTTCTTTTTCTACAACCAGCATAAGTGTAGATGAACATGAACTTACTATAGGTCAAGTGCCAGTCACAGATGCTGACGGTGATACTCTAACCTATGAAATTTCAAATATAAGTGGCGATGGCGCAGATTATATTTTAGAGCTTGATTCTCAAACGGGCATATTATCATTCGTTCAAGAGATTGATTATGAGTGTAGTAGCTTCTATTCTAGTTGTTTTGCACTTAATTGGTCTGCAGATATAACAGTTTCGGATGGAGATAACAGCATAACTGAAACCTTTTCAATAACTGTTGTAAACATAAATGATAATGCTCCAACTCTATCGTGTAATGCTCTATCATCAAATGGTGGAAGACAAGTCTATGAAAATCAATCTATGGCAGCAAACTGTTCATACTCAGACATTGATAATGACTCAGTAATTTTCAGTATTAATTCTACTACGCTTCAGATTGACCAAGCTGGTGTGGTAACTGGTATAAATGATTTTGATCGTGAAACTGAACGATATCACTATGGACGAGTTCAAATCACTGATACTGATGGAAAATACTCTGATAGTGTAGATATTATGATTAGTGTTCTAGATCAAAACGATAATGCTCATACAATAACTTCTCCTGATAGTTTCACAATAAATGAGAATGAACAGACAATTGGTACACTTACTGTTGATGATGCAGACTGGGATAGGAATTACACTATTACATCTTCTTCGTCTGATATAGAAATATCTGGCTATTCAATATTATTAACGGAAATACCAGATTATGATTCAGGAGATACTTCTTTTACAACGACAATAACAGTTTCGGATTCTAACTACAGTGACTCCCAAACTATCACAGTAAATATCAATGATATTGATGAGCCTCCAATACTCAATTATTACGCACTTCGATACCCTCAATCACCATCGGCTCTCCCAGAGAACAAAAACTTTATATATGGGTCTGGAAGTTGGCATGGGAATTTAAGCTTCAGAGAAGAGGTGGTTGGCACATTTGGATTAATTTCAGCAACTGATCCAGAAGGGGAAGATGTAATTTATTCAATCGAAAAGATTTGTTATAGGGATGGCGATTTTCAGGTGGGTTCTCCATATAATGGAGGTGATACTAATACGGTTATCTCTTGTAACGAGGTAAGTGATGATGATATTGAAATATCAATTGACGAAACTACTGGAGAATTTTTAACCACCATATCTGATATAGACTCAATATATGACAAAAAAAGTCGTAATGGTAATTTAGAATTATTAATGGTCATAGATATTTGCACTACTAGTGGTGTATGTAGAAGCAGTACTGATTTAGATTATGGAACATATGGGTCTAATACTTATACTCCATTTATTTGGCTTACTATAACCGGCTGGAATGACAGTAGTCCTATCTTTGATTCAACTACTTTAAATGTAGATGAAAACGAAACTGTAATTGGAACAATTTCTATAACCGACCCGGATGATGCAGGAGTTGAAGATCCTGATGCGCTTACTGTTCCAATATTTTCTATAACTGGTGGAGACGATGATGTTATTTCAATTGATTCGTCAACCGGTGTTCTTACATTCACATCAACTCCTGATTATGAAAATACATTTGAAAGATCTTTTTCTATTACAGTAGAAGTTGCTGATGCTGACATTAATGACTGGCCATATGAAGCAAATACTACGGAGGAAGTAGTAACGATTCTTGTGAATGATATAAATGATAATGATCCTTACATCGCAAATGGAACAAATTATCAAGGACTTGTTTTCACAACTGGAAATGAGAATGAAATTGATGTGCTTCAAATAGCAGCATACGACGCTGACCCAACTGATACTATATTGTATTGCATTAATACAAGCTCTACTTCTACCTTCAATATAACGGATTCAGGGATGCTGCAATTTAAAGAAATGCTTGATTATGAAAATTCGTCATCTTCATGTAATTCATACTCATCAAGTGCATGCTGGACCGTAATAGTAGCTGTTGGTAATGATACTTGTAATGCTAATAGGCACATATACCCAGGTGATGATACTATCAGGAATGTTCAAGTCTATTTTGGAGATCTAAATGATAACGATCCCGTTATTTCGTCTAGTGACTCATTTTCTGTCGATGAGAATGAAACATCTATAGGCACAGTA
>NZPQ01000002.1 GCA_002693365.1 Fidelibacterota bacterium | reverse complement strand
GATTTGATTGATTATTTTAAAGAAGAATTAATAAATAAAAAAAGACCACCAAAAGAAGTATGGAATAAAACTAACATACTTAAAAGAGCTAAAGAAATAGGAATTGATTTTATGGAATCTATTAATTCATACGAAAACACCAACTAATAGATTTCTGATAATATATATTATGTCTCAAAATATATACTATATATGACGACCCTTATCTTTTTTCCTTGATTTCCTCTTATCTTTTCTTTTAGAATCAAGTTTAAAAGAAAAACCTAAATATACAGTAAAGTAGTCTACATTTAACTTATCTATGATGTAACTATTAGCATTTGATACGATACCATTATTAGTGTCAGTTTCATAGTAAACAATATCAGGTTTTTTTAATCCGGTTACCATATTATATCTAACACCAAAATCAACACCAATTTTTTGATTTTCCTTGAAAAAAAGATTTGAACCTAAATCTAATGTAAAAACTGGCTCAATATTAGAATGTATTTTGTCTTCGAAATAATTCCTATTTTCGCTACACCAATTATCTTGAAACAATATAGATAATAATATTTCAGCTCCTGAGCAATCATATTGAGCCCAAGTATTATTACTATAATCCCATACAATTTTTTCACTAAAATATGCCAATCCTACTGATGCACCTATATATGGTCTTATGATACCAGTACTGAAAATTTTCTTATCAGATGAAAATCTTAATCCAGCAGTAACCAAGTAAGCCTGCTCTCTATTTCTCACATCTAAGGTTGGTCCACTCATACCACTTTCTAGCAAAAGCTGGTCTTGGTAATAATTTGTACCAAAATGTATATACTGTCCACTAAACTGGTATTTTAGAAGCTTATTATTTTCAAAAGCATTTGAATAAGAAACTTTTAAAGAAAATCCATCATTAGCATATCTTTCTCCAAACTCACCTGTCGGATTATTTCTGCCAAATGAAACCTCAATTAATTCGGAATTATCTTGATTGAAGGAAAATGAAATAAATATTAATAAGCTTAATATATATATCATTAAGATTTTGTTAGTCCTGTTTTTCTTAGAAGAGCATCTACTTTAGGTTCCCTACCCCTAAATCCAACATACAGATTCATTGGGTGATCTGTATTTCCCTTAGATAAAATATTATTTTTAAATTCTTCAGCTGTATTTTTGTTAAAAATACCAGTCTTCTTAAACTTATCGAATGCATCAGCTTCGAGCAATTCTGCCCATTTATATGAGTAATACCCAGCAGAGTACCCCCCACTAAATATATGGGAAAAAGCATGTGATATTGAATTTCCTTTAACCTGTGGCACTATTTTAAAGTCTTTCAAAATTGAATTTTCATATTCTTCGACACTATCGACTTCTTTATAACCATCATGCCATGCCATATCAATTTTACATAATTGCAATTGCCTTAATGACATTGAACCAGACATAAATGTTCTAAGTTCATTAATTTTTACTATAAACTCTTTAGGTATTACCTCACCTGTTTCATAATGAAAGGCAAACATATTTAGCACTTCTGGCTCTAGTAGCCAATTTTCAAAAATTTGTGATGGTAGTTCAACAAAATCCCAATAAACACTCATTCCACCTAAAGACTTGTATTTTACATTAGTTAAAAGTCCATGCAAACAATGACCAAACTCATGAAAAATTGTTCTCACTTCACTTAAGCTTAATAATGCAGGCTTATCAGGTGTCGATTTAGTTAAATTACAATTAAAGGTTACGTGAGGACAATCTACTGTATCACCATTAAGTCCTTGTGCTCTTAATTGATTCATCCAAGCACCACCTCTTTTTGTAGATCTGGGGTGAATATCCTGATAAAGCAACCCTATATACTTATCTTCTAAATCAGTAACCTTATAAACACAAACTTCATCGTGAAATTTATCAACAGTGTCAAGTTTTTCAAAATTCAATCCATAAAGTTTATTAGCAACATCAAAAACACCATTAATAACGTTTTCAGATTTAAAATAAGGTCTTAAAGATTCATCATCAAAATTATAAAATTCTTTTTTATACCTATTGCTGTAATATGGCAAATCCCATGGAGTTAATATATCAAGACCATCAGTTTTTTTTGCAAAATCAAGCAAAGTATTATATTCTTTTAAAGCAGTCTCATGTGATGGTTTAATCAAGTCGTCTATTAACTTATAAACATTCTCTTTAGACTTTGCCATCCTTCTATCCAAAACAAAATCTGCATGCGTATCATATCCTAGTAGCTTAGCTTTCTTATCTCTTAATTTAGATATCATTTTTAGATTATCAGAATTATCAAATTCTCCACCATTACACTTCGATCCAAACTTTCTATAAACATCTTCTCTGATAGACCTTGAATCACAATTACTAAGTAAAACACCTACATTTGTATCAAGTGTAAAACACCAAAAATCAGGTTTACCATTTTTATTAGCATTAGATTTTGCTAAATCTATAGCATTTTGTGGGATACCATCTAAATCCTTAGAATCTTCAATCCAATAATTATTAATTTTATTAGTAGCACTTAAAACATTATTAGAATATTTCGGGCTTATCCTACTCAAATCCTGACTTAATTTTCTATATTTTTCTTTATCATTTGTTGACAAATTCGCACCACTTCTTATAAATGCATTATAAGTTTCATCTGTCAACCTTAAATCATGACTGTCTAGATTATATAAATCTTTATTTTCATAAACGTTTTTAATTTTATTAAATAAATCTTCATTCAAATATATGTCATTACTATACTTAGAAGTCAATTCACTTATTTTACCAACTAATGATCTTATTTTATCATCTGCAATGGATGCAAAATAATGATAGTAAACTGTTGTCACATAATCTAATAAATTTGATGAATTTTCAAATGCAAGAATTGTATTGTCAAATGTGGGTTGATTTGAATTTTTACATATAAGGTCTATGTTATTTTTCGACTCATTAATTGCATACTCTAATGCAGGCATAAAATGATCTGCCTTGATTTTGGAAAAAGGAACAGATTTATATTCACATGTGTTTTCTGTAATTAAAGGATTATTCATATATTTAATATACTACAAAATTTATTATTTTTCCTGGAATATATATTTCTTTCTTAATTTCTTTTCCATTTAAATATTTTTGAATATTGTTATTTTGCTTAGCAATATCCAAAACTTTTTCTTTATTAGCAGTATCGTTTACTTCAATAACTGATCTAACTTTACCATTTACTTGCACAGCAATTTTAAATATTGATTGTACTAGTTTAGATTCATCAACCAAAGGCCAATTCTCATTAAAAATACTTCCTTTTTTTCCAATTATTGACCACATCTCTTCACCAAGATGAGGTGCAAAAGGTGAAATTAATAAGATAAAAATTTCTTTATATTTATCTGGCAACCCAATATCGAAAAAATGATTAACAAATTCCATCAACTTACTTAAACATGTATTAAATTTCATACTATGCATATTTTTTGTTATATAGTTGATAGTATGATTACACTTATACTCATCATCATTTGAAAGTTTAATATTTTCTTTCGATGATAAAACTAAACTATAAGCTCTGCGTAAAAAACGATCTATACCTTTTATTCCCTTATCATTCCAGTCACCACCTTCATCAAAGGGACCCATAAACATTAAATAACATCTAAATGTATCAGAACCATAACTATCAATAAAAGAATCTGGAGAAACAGTATTACCCTTAGATTTTGACATTTTATTTCCATCTTTAGTAATAGTGCCTTGATGATAAAGATTTAAAAATGGTTCATCAAATTTTAAATAACCCAAATCTCTTAGACATTTTGTTATAAATCTTGCATACAATAGATGCATCGTTGCGTGCTCTGCCCCACCAATATAGTAGTCTACTGGCAACCATTGATTTGAATCGGAAGTAAATGGATTATCATTATTATGAGAATCAGGGTATCTTAAATAATACCACGATGAACAAACAAATGTATCCATGGTATCTATTTCTGGTTTCCATCCTTTACCAAAAATTTTTTCAGTTCTTTCT
This sequence comes from Fidelibacterota bacterium, assembly GCA_002693365.1. Taxonomy (GTDB): domain Bacteria; phylum Fidelibacterota; class Marinisomatia; order SCGC-AAA003-L08; family D37C17. The sequence goes on along the minus strand of NZPQ01000002.1, from coordinate 8,550 downwards.
ATTAATTTTTTTGATGAGCCTAACGGTGAAGTGCCTTTTGGTTTGTACTCAACATCATCAGGTAGTCTCCATGGTAAATACTTTTCTGGAATTGGGTGTGCTTTACCATTAGGATCATAAACAATAGGTATTGGTGCACCCCAATATCTTTGTCTTGAAATCAACCAATCTTTAAGCTTGTAATTTGTAAATTTATTTCCTAAACCTTTTTCTTCTAATAGAGAAATAATTTTATTTTTTGCATCGTTTGTTTCTAGACCATTAATTAAATCTGAATTAATAGATATACCATTTCCAATAAACAAGTCGTCTTTGGAATTTGAAATATTATTTTTGGGTTTGACTACTGTCATTATTTCAATATCATATTTTTTTGCAAATTCATGATCTCTTTCATCATGTCCTGGTACAGCCATGATTGCTCCCGAACCATAGCCAATTAATACGTAATCAGCTATCCAAATAGGTACCTTTCTATTACTTAAAGGGTTTATTGCATAAAGTCCACTAAAAACTCCTGTTTTAGATTTTTTAGTATCTAACCTTTCCATTTCACTTTTAAGCTCTGATTCTTGACAGTATTTTTTAACTTTTTCTATATTTTTTTTAGGGGTATGCATCTTAACATACTCATGCTCTGGTGATAGAACAAGATATGTAACACCATAAATAGTATCAGGTCTGGTTGTAAAGACTATTATCTTATCTTTATGACCTTCAATTTCAAAATTAATTAAAGCTCCTTCACTTTTACCAATCCAATTTTTTTGCATTAGCATTGTTTTATTTGGCCAATTCAATGTGTTGAAATTCAATAATTCATTAGCATAATTTGTTATTTTAAAAAACCATTGTTTTAATGGCTTTTGTATTACTATTGCTCCAGATCTTTCCGATGTGCCATCTGATAAAACTTGCTCATTTGCTAAAACAGTTTGGTCCACAGGGTCCCAGTTAACTAAAGCTTCAGACTGGTAGGCTAAATCATTTTTATATAACTGCAAAAACAACCACTGAGTCCATTTATAGTAATCCTCATTACAAGTAATTACCTCACTTTCCCAATCAAATAAAGCCCCGATTTTCTTTAATTGACTTTTCATAACAGAAATATTTTTATTAGTACTTTCTTTTGGATGGATACCATGCTTAATAGCAAAATTCTCTGCTGGTAATCCAAATGCGTCAAATCCTTGTGGTTGAAAAATATTGAAGCCATTCATTTTTAAAAATCTAGCAAACGTATCAACAGGTCCATAATTATACCAATGACCTATATGAAGCTTATCACCTGAAGGATAGCTAAACATAGTTAGAACATATTTTTTATTTTTAGAATTGCTAAGGTTTACTTTTAGAGATGGATCATCTGACCATTTTTTTTGCCATTTTTCTTCAATATTTTTTAATTGAAAATCATTACTCATAGCTTTTAAAAAATTCAACTAAAGTATCAATTTCTTCCTTTGTTCTTTTTTCCGTAAATGATAATAAAATCTTATTATCATTTAAATCATTAACAGGTAAATCAATTAATATATTTTTTGACACCCCATCTTTTTGGATACTTTTGGCAGAAACACTTGATTTTACAATAAACTCTTTAATGAAAGATCTATTTTTCTTATAAATTGAAAAACCTTTTATATTACTAATTTTGTCTGCAGCATATTGACAATTATCAAAACATATTTTACCAATGTCATATAATGAATTACCAAGTAGTGCCATATATATAGTTGAACGTAATGCTAATAATCCTTGGTTTGTACAAATATTTGAGGTTGCTTTATCTCGCCTAATATGCTGTTCTCTTGTTTGAAGAACCATACTGTAAGCTGTTTTGCCATCTACATCGGTAGTTCTTCCAATTATTCTACCTGGCATCTGTCTTATATATTTTTTTCTTGATGCTAGAACACCAATATTAGGACCACCGTAAGACATGTAATTTCCTAATGATTGTGCTTCACAAACATATATATCACAACCGCAATCTGCTGGAGATTTAAGGACAGATGATGAAATCGGATCAGAAATAACAATTAAAAGTGAATTTGATTTAACATTATTAAATGATTCTAAATCTTCTATAAGTCCATAGTAATTTGGAGACTGAACAACAATACATGCCACATCATCTTCAATTTTAGCATCACAAGAGGTTGTTCCATCTTCATTATCATCAAAGAAATTTATTTTTATACCAACAGGATCTAAGTATGTTTTTAGAACATCAACATAAGAAGGATGAATTGATTTTGATAAAAATATTTTTTTATTTTTTGTTATTGACATTGCCATAGAACATGCTTCAGCCAGTGAAGATGCACCATCATATAGTGAAGCATTTGATACTTCCATTCCAGATAGTTCACAAATCATAGATTGAAATTCATACAAATATTGTAAAGTTCCTTGAGCAACTTCAGCTTGATAAGGAGTATATGCTGTATAAAATTCAGATCTACTTGATAAAGTATCAACAATTTTTGGAATATAATGATCATAACTTCCACCACCCATAAAAAAAAGAGAATTTGAAGAATTTAAATTTTTATTTCCAAGAACATTAAAATAATTAGTTATTTCTTGTTCAGATAATGCTTCCTTTATTGAAAGAGAATTAATATCATATTTAAATGAATCAGGTATGATTTTAAATAAATCTTCAATTTTTTCTAATGAAAGCTTTTCAAGCATTTCATTTAATTGATTATCGGTTATAGATATATTAGACATTTATTAACTCTTTATATTGATTTTCATTTAATAATGAATCCACCTCTGTTTTTTCAGTAATTTTAATCTTAATAATCCACCCACTTTCATGAGGACTTGTATTTATCAACTCAGGACTATCTTCAATAACATTATTTAATTCAAGAATTTCACCAGAAACTGGCATATAAAGGTCAGCAACAGTTTTAACTGCTTCAATAGTACCAAAAACATCATCTTTACTAAATGTATCACCAACTTCAGGTAATTCAACAAAAATTATATCTCCCAATTCTCCTTGAGCGAAATCTGTAATTCCTACCTGAGCTTCATCTCCATTAACATCAAGCCATTCGTGTTCTTTTGTAAATAATAAATTTTTTTTATCACTCATTATCAAGCTCCTTATATTGAAAAGTATTTAAAAAATTGGTATTGTAATTTCCTGAAATAAACATACTATCAGCAAGTATTTGTTTTTGAAATGGGATAGTAGTATTAACACCTTCAATTACTGATTCATCAAGTACACCCAACATTTTGTGAATTGCCTCAGATCTAGATGATGCATGAACAATAATTTTAGCAATCATTGAATCATAGTTTGAAGGTATTTTATATCCTGCATAAATATGAGTATCAACTCTAACGCCATTTCCACCTGGCATATGTAAACTTGTTATTTCGCCAGGTGAAGGCATAAAGTTTTTGGATGGATCCTCAGCATTTATTCTACATTCAATAGAATGACCTCTTGGTTTTAAGTTTGACAGCCATTCTGGTAAAACTAATCCGGCATGACACAATATTTGATTTTTAACAATATCAAAATTTGTAATCATTTCTGTTACAGGATGTTCAACCTGTATTCTTGTATTCATTTCCATAAAATAAAATTTACTTGATTCAGAATCATATAAATACTCTATTGTTCCAACACCAACATAACCAACTTCTTTAGCTATTTTCACTGATACTTCTGACATTTTTTTTCTTATTTCATCACTAATAGAAGAAGAAGGTGCCTCCTCTAAAACTTTTTGATGCCTCCTTTGAACTGAACATTCTCTATCTAATAAAGAATACACATTTCCATGTGTGTCAGAGATTATCTGTATTTCAATATGTTTTGGAGATACAAAATATTTTTCAATGTAAACATTAGTATCATTAAAAGATATTTTTGCTTCAGACTGTGCCGTATCGAAAGCATTTTTAAAATCTTGAGAATCGTTAACAATTCTCATTCCTCTACCACCACCACCTGATGATGCTTTTATAATAACAGGAAAACCTAAATCATTTGCAATTTCCAAACCTTCTTCTGAATTATTTACAATACCTATTGATCCAGGTATGATTGGAATATTTAATTTCCTCATTGTATCTCTTGCAGATGCCTTATCACCCATTACTGAAATTATATCAGAGCTAGGACCTATAAAAGTCAGATTGTTATCTTTACAAATAGTTGAAAAATCAGAATTTTCTGAAAGAAATCCATATCCAGGATGAATAGCGTCTGCATTTGTAAGCTCCGCAGCAGATAAAATTGAAGGTATATTTAAATAACTTTTTGATGAATCTGCTGGACCAATACAAATAGCTTCATCTGCAAATTTAGTGTGAAGTGATAGCTTATCAACATCAGAGTAAATTGCCACTGTATCTATACCTATTTCTTTGCAAGCCCTAATTATTCTTAATGCTATTTCACCCCTATTTGCTACTAATACTTTTTTAAACATTATTTTTAATAAATTTAAATAGAGGCTGACCAAATTCTACAGGTTCACCATCTTGAACCAAGATTTCAACAATTTCGCCACCGTAATCAGATTCAATTGCATTAAATATTTTCATAGCTTCTATTATACATAAAGATTGACCAACTTCAACCATATCTCCAACATTAACAAAAGGAGGTTCACCTGGTTTTGGAGATTCATAAAATGTTCCTACTAATGGTGCTGTGATTACATCATAAAGATTTTCATCTAAATCTTTATTTTCAATAGGCACTTCACTTTTTGAGTCTAAATTTTTGCTTGAATTAAATGTAACCGATTCAGATGAGCTATCGGAAGAAATAATAGAATTTTTTGATGAAGAAGAGTTTGAAATATTATTTTGAACTATGTCATTATTGGATTTTTTCAATTTAATTTTTTGAGCACCCCAAAAGGAAGAAATTTCTATTTCATTAATATCAGTGTCTTTGATTACATCAATAAGCTTTGAAATCTTATTTTTTAAAGTCATTTTACTCTTTCAATATATTTTTTTTCTTTAGTATCTACCCTTACGACCTCACCTTCTTGAACAAACAATGGAACATTTATCACAGCGCCAGTACTTAATTTAGCTGGTTTTGTACCACCTTGCGCTGTATTACCTTTTTCTCCAGGATCTGTTTCAATGATTTCCATATTCATATGTAAAGGGATTCTAATCTCAACAGGATTACTATCTGGATCAAAAGTTATTGTCACCGGAGTATTTTCAGCTAAAAAATCAGATGTATCTTTTTCTACAAAACTTGATTGAATAGAAATTTGATCATATGTTTCTTGATCCATAAAATAATAAAAATCGTTATCAGAGTAGATAAAATTATAATCCCTAGCTTCAATACGAATAATTTCTATTTTATGTCCTGCTCTGAATGTTTCATCGACAACTTGACCAGTTTTTATATTCTTAAGTTTTGTTCTTACGAATGCTCCACCCTTCCCAGGTTTAACATGCTGAAATTCAACGACTTTCCAAAGGTTAGACTTATGATTTATTATTAAACCATTTTTAAAATCTGAAGTGCTTGCCATATTTTCTCTTTATTAGTTTTAATTTACAAGTTAAATACTATAATAATATAAAATGAATATAAAGTATTAAACTAATTGAAATCTAATAAATATAACTATTTATTTAAAAGATTTTGGATTGTGGTATTATGCTTATCAAGTTCACTCAGCTCATATTGAACAGATGGAACCAAATCATCGTTTGGATATTTTTCTAAAAACTGATTATATAACTCTCTAGCATCAGTAAATGATTGAATATAATTACTATTAATATATGCTTTTGTAAATAAAGAGCGTTTAGCTAATTCAGAGTCAGGATAATCCCAAAGTATTTTATTTAAAAATTCAACAGTAATATCATAGTTTTTATATTCATTTAAGTAAATTTCAGAAATTAAAAATAAGGATTTAGTAACATATATTTCATTTTTACTATTTTCAACAATATTACTTAACTCAACTAAACAACTATTAAAATCATTATTAATATAAAACTCTTGAGCTTTTTCCCAGCTTACTATATCATTATTATCTTTACAAGAAAAAATAAAAAGAGAAAATAATATTAAGAAAATTTTATAATTCATTACTTTTTATCATCTTCAACTACTTCAAAATCAGCGTCCTTTACTTCTTTATCACTTTTTGATTTCTCTTCATGAGGAGCTGATTGATTTTGCTGTTCTTGTTGCTGAGCATTTTGGTACATTTTTTGAGATATAGCTTGAAATTCTTGATTTAATTCATCCAATGATTTTTTAATTAAATCGACATCACCAGTTTCTTTATCTTTTTTTAATTTCTCAAGTTTTTGTTCAATTGAAGAATATTCATCTTTAGATAACTTATCTTTCAATTCTTTGAGCTGCGTATCTAACTGATGTATTGTTTGATCAGCATTGTTTATAGTATCAACTTTTTCTTTGTTTTTAGCATCTTCTTCTTTATGTTTTTCAGCATCTCTTTTCATTTTTTCAATCTCATCTTCACTCAAACCACTAGATGCTTCAATACGTATCGATTGTTCTTTACCAGTGGCTTTATCATTAGCTGATACATTCAAAATACCATTAGCATCAATATCAAAGGTTACTTCAATCTGAGGAACACCTCTTTGAGCTGCAGGAATACCATCTAAATGAAATCTTCCTAGAGATTTATTACCAGCAGCCATTTCTCTTTCTCCTTGTAAAATATGAATCTCAACAGAGGTTTGATTATCAGCAGCCGTAGAAAATACTTGGCTTTTTTTTGCGGGAATTGTTGAATTTGCTTCAATAAGTTTTGTTGCAACACCACCTAAAGTTTCAATTCCTAATGACAGTGGGGTTACATCTAAAAGTAAAACATCTTCAACATCTCCTGCAAGGACTCCTCCCTGTATAGCAGCACCCAATGCTACTACTTCATCAGGATTTACTCCTTTACTAGGTTCCTTTCCAAAAATCTTTTTAACTGTTTCTTGTACAATGGGAATTCTAGTAGAGCCACCTACTAAAATAACTTCATTGATATCAGAATTATTTAATTTTGAATCTTTTAAAGCATCCTCACAAGGTTTTATCATTTTATCAATTGTTGACTTAATCAATGATTCAAACTTAGCTCTAGTTAGTGTAACAAGTAGATTTTTTGGACCATTATCATCTGATGCAATAAAAGGTAAATTAATTTCAGTTTGCTTGGAGGAAGATAATTCACATTTAGCTTTTTCTGATGCTTCCTTCAATCTTTGTATTGCCATAGAATCTTTAGATAAATCGTAATTATCTGAATTTTTAAACTCATCAATTAACCAGTCTACTAATATATCATCAAAATCATCACCACCAAGCATTGTGTCACCATTAGTAGATTTTACTTCAAAAACACCATCACCAAGTTCAAGAATTGATATGTCAAAAGTTCCTCCGCCAAGATCAAAAACAGCAATTTTTCTATCTCCTTGCTTATCTAAACCGTAGGCAAGAGCAGCAGCTGTTGGTTCATTTATAATTCTTTTAACATTTAAGCCCGCAATAACACCAGCATCCTTAGTAGCCTGTCTTTGTGAATCATTAAAATATGCTGGTACTGTAATTACTGCGTCAGAAACCTTTTCACCTAAATAATCCTCAGCAGTTTTTTTTATATTTTGAAGTACCATTGCACTAATTTGTGGAGGAGCATATTCAGAATTGTCAACTTTAATATTTACAGAATCATTTTTTCCTTTTGATATTTCATAGGGATATTTTTTATTCTCACTAATAACTTCATTGTAAGATCTACCAATAAATCTTTTTGCAGAAAATATAGTTTTTTTTGGATTTGTAACAGCTTGTCTTTTAGCTGCTTGACCAACTAGTGTGTCACCATCTTTAGAAAATGCTACGATAGAAGGGGTTGTTCTTAATCCATCATTATTTGTTATAACCTCAGGTTTTCCGCCCTCTATAACAGATACACATGAATTCGTTGTTCCTAAATCTATACCTATAATTTTTCCCATAACCTTTAATACTCCTTATAATATTTAAATTTAATTTATCATGTTCAAGAATTATGCCAAAACTGTCAAAAGCTGCACTTTTGTCATGATTAGGAAGATTTACTGGCGGATTTTGTTTTTTTATTTTTAGACTTAAAAATTAGCTGTGAACCTTTTCCATTAATATATATAGTAGAATTTTCTTTTATCTCACCACTTAAATATTTGTACGATATAACATTTTCAATCTCATCCTGAATAATTCTTCTAATTGGTCTTGCTCCCCATTCTCTGTGGATACCATTAATTAATAATACATTTTTAGCTGATTTACTGATTCTTAATGACATATTTTTTGACTTAAGATTTTTTCTGAGGTCATTTAACTGTAAATCAATTATATCAAATAAATTTTCTTTATTAAGAGAATTAAAAATTATTGTTTCATCTAGCCGATTCAATAATTCAGGTTTAAAGTATTTTTTTACTTCAAGTTGCAAATCAGTTTTTAAATCTTTTTCTTTAGATTTATTAAATCCTATAGTACTTGAG
>NZPQ01000001.1 GCA_002693365.1 Fidelibacterota bacterium | reverse complement strand
ATTAAAAACAAAAAACTTTTTGATGTAAGCTAAATTAATTATTATTATTAGCCAATGTACTCTGAAATTTTTAAAAATTTTAATAGAGTTATAGTCACTGGCGGAAGCGGTTTTATAGGTAGTCACTTAATTTCTAAATTGCTCAAAATGACTGATTGTGAAATTTATAATATAGACAAAATGGGTTATGCAAGCGATGAAACATTAATTCAAAAGTCTATTTGCAGTGAATCTAAAAATAGATATAAATTAATCAATATAGATCTTGTTAATGCAGAGGATTTGAAGATTGCAATAAATGATGTTAAACCAGATTTGGTTATGCATCTTGCTGCGGAAAGTCATGTAGACAGGTCAATTGAGGGACCAAAAGCCTTTATTGAAAGCAATATTATAGGAACATTCAATCTTTTACAAAGCTGTCTTTCTCACTATAAGTCTTCATCAGATAATAAAAATAATTTTCGTTTTCATCATATAAGTACTGATGAGGTATTTGGATCTTTAGGTAAAGAAGGCTCTTTTAACGAGGGAACGTCCTATGACCCAAGGAGTCCTTACTCTGCCAGCAAAGCTGCTAGTGATCATTTAGTTAGAGCATGGAACGAGACTTATAAATTGCCAACTGTCATAACAAATTGTAGTAATAATTTTGGACCATACCAATTTCCTGAAAAATTAATTCCAGTAGCCATATTAAAATTAATGAAAGGTGAAAAAGTTCCAATTTATGGAGATGGTGAAAATATAAGGGATTGGCTATTTGTGGAAGATCATGTAAATGCACTTTTACAAGTTGCAGAAAATGGAAGAATATCTGAAACGTATTGCATAGGAGGACATGGTGAAATGACAAATAAAAAAATAATTAATGAAATTTGTAAAATCATGGATAAAATTTATATTGATAATGCTCCACATTCAAAATTAATTTATTTTGTAGAGGATAGGCCTGGACATGATAGGAGATATGCAATCGATCCTTATAAAATTAAGGAAGAATTAGGTTGGAAAGTTGAAAACCCATTCTCAAAGAACCTAGAATATACCGTAAAGTGGTATCTTGAAAATATTGATTGGTCTGAAAAAGTTTTAAAAGATCAAAGTTTGATTAGAAGAGGATTAAATAAATGAGTTATGGATAACAAAATCAATTTCTATAACCATTACAGCTATGAAAAATATTCAATTCAATCATTAATTTGCTCATCTTTTCGAAGATCTTTTGGTAAATCGCAAATTAATAACTTTAAGAATATTAAAAAGAAACAATCAGGAGTTCATATTTTTTTAGAATCTTTCTCTAAAAATGCAAATATTGATTTTCAAGAATTAATAAAATTAAGAGGGAACAAAATTATTTTAAATGGGAAGCTAAATGATCAAATAAAAGAAATGCTTAGTATCAAGATCTTAAATAGTAATTTTGATTATGAAAAACCTATTCCCGCAAATTCATTAAAACCTTCAATAAGTAGCTCAAAAATAACTTTTAATCAAAATTTAAATTATTTAAAACCATTTTTAAAAGAAATAAAGGAGCGACCATTGTGGCGTTATGATTTTGATGTTGAATGGAATAATAATTTTTGTGGAAATATAAGTAATGAGAATAAGATTCTTAATTTATCTCATAATTGTTTATTAATTAAAGGCAAAAATGTTGCTTTTATAAAAAATTCAAAAAATCAGTATATTCCTTTAATTTCTGAATTTGAGATTAATGGAAATATAATAATTTGGATAAATAGGAATTTATCTTTAGTTGATCTTCCAGAATGGAAAATTATTGAAGAGTTTATTTCTAATGGATATTTTAAAAAATATCCATGCATTCCTTACTTATCTGAATACTCATCTTCAGAGAACGGTCTTATTACAATGAGACTTGACTGTGATGAAGATATAGAATCTGCAAGAAAGATTTTTGAAATTTATAAATATCATAATTTACCTATCTCTTTAGCAATAACTACAAATCAAATTAAAGAAAATCAATTTATATCCTCCTTACCCAAAGAAGTAAATGATTATGGAGGTACAATATTAAATCATTCTCATTCACATCCAATAAACTGGGGAGGATCCAAAGATAAGATAAAAGAAGAAATAATAACTTCTAATAATTTAATAAAAAAATCTTTTGGAATTACCACAGAATACGCAGTATCTCCATTCCATCATTTAACGTGGGAAGCATTAGAAGTTCTTAGTGAACTTGATTTTAAGGGTGTTATCGCTGGAATAAGTTCATCACATCATGAATTTTTAATAATCAAAGGAGGTTTAATTAATGAAAAACTTGACATCTTAATGCATTCTCAGCAATGCATGATTCACGGAGATTGCTTAACAAAAACTAGAAAAATTGATAGCTATTTAAATACTTTTTCTTTATATTCAAATCTAGGTTTTTCAACGGGATATCTAGATCACCCAATTTCAGAAAGATATGATTATGGATGGATAAATTTTGAAAGGCAAGTTAAAACCCATCAGCAAATAATTGAATATTTGTTAAACAAAAAAATAAAATTTATTGGTCAAAAAGAACTATTTCAAAGATTTGCAGCGAAAGAAAAAATAAAAATCAAAATAATTAATCAAAATGATTTTTATTCTTTAGAGATTAAGAATGAGAACAACATTTGTTTATCTATTAAATTTGGCGGGAAAAGATTTAATTGTGAGCCTCTTACTACCACATATAAAAAAATAAATAAAAAAGATTAATATCGATAATTAATTATCCAAATCAAATATCAATTACAACTCTTAATTGCTTAGATTGTGTCCCAGAAAATTTGAAGTCACTTTTCTTGGCAATTATAATATTTTCACCTATGGTCGTTTTGGTATATTGATTAACTCTTTGCCTTATTTCATCTAAGGATTTTAGATTTTCATTCTCAACCAATATTTTTGAAATTTTTTTATTATTTGTAATTTGGAATTGCAGATCTTTTACCCCATCAGTTTGAAAAATCAAATCCTCAATAGTTGCGGTATTTAAATTAGTTCCTTCAAAATTAATTAAGGTATGTTCCCTTCCACTTTTCATTTTGATTTGTTCAAATCCGTTCACAGTTCGTTTTCTTTCACAATAGTCACCTGTCCTGTATCTTATTAAAGGCATAATATGATTATTTAAATTGGTAATAACTATTTCACCATTATCTGCTATCTCTACAAATGTATGAAAATCAATTATAGAAAGATTTTCTTGTTTTGGCATTTGATAGGCAACAATCCCTGATTCTGCAAGTCCATATCTATCTATAACTCTGGCAGAAAAAAATTTTTCAATATTAACTCTTTGTTCTTCTCTTAAAAATTCGCCACTGGTTTCAATTAATGGGATTCTAAATTTATCAGATGATTCATTGATTAATCCACTTATCTGACTAGGCATTCCATGCAAAAGGTTAGTTCTATGAAGTCTCAATTGATTTAAATAATCAAAAGTTGATTCACTCTTAAAATCTTTTATAAAAATATTTGATCTATTGTTAACTAATTCTTTGGAAAATTGGCCTAATCTTTCGGCTTTATTACCTATTGATCTTGTGTCAGTTGCCAAATGAACTTCTTTATTTATTAATTTATGTCCATAAAGATTTCTGCAAAATAACATAACTGCAGAACTCCAATCTATTGAATCTTGATCATACGCAATAGAGACTCTCCCTCCAGTAGAACCATTTGTATAGCAATATTGTATTTTTTTTGTGTAGTCTGGTCTTAAAAGAAATTTTCTACTTTTCCTCAAGGTATCCTTATCCATAAATGGAATATCCTTTAAATTTTCAATTTTAAAATTTAGAAATAAATCATTAATTTTGTTATCTTCCGCTAAATTATAGAAATATGGAATATTTTCATAAGCATTTTTTAAAGTAAAAGATAATTTTTTAGAAATAATATCCTTTCTTTCTTCAAAACTCTTTAAATAAAAATCTCCAATCTGTTTGAATTTTGATAATATATTCCTCTTACTTACCTTGTCTGACAAAAGGAGTGAAAAATTCTGTATATTCAAGAACTTAATATTTAATTAATTACTAATATTATATATCCAGTAAGTTTTTCAAAAATAAGTGATAAATTTTTTATTGGCACAGATGTAGTTGATAATCTATATTTTTCACTTTATAATTTTTCAAATTTAAATTGAAATGTTAATAAAAGAAATGAGTACTGCTAGTGAAACTCGCCAGCGAGTTCATGGTATGACTTATTCATATGACTTGGAAAAATTTCCTTTTAGACAGGAGCTTGAAAAACTTTTTGGACTTGATCTACAAGATCTTCATCTCTGGTTAGGTAATTTTGATAAATTTGACCGTAAAAATGATCAACAGACCATAGTTCATAGAGTTTTTTATTCAAATTATGCAAAAATAATTGAACCAATTTATAAGGATTTTATTACTAATTTTGTAAGCCAAATTATAGAATTCCCCTTTGCATATCAAGTTATCCCCACATTTAGAATAGGCTTGCCTGGAAATAGATTTGTAGGGGAATACCACACCGATGCAAAATATAATCATCCTGATTTTGAACTTAACTTTAATATTGGGCTTTCAAATTATTCAAAACCTTGTTGTTTGATGTCAGAAAAAGTATCCAATTCAAGAAAATTTTATCCTTTGGAATGTGACAATGGTGAGATCTTTAGTTTCAATCATATAGATTGCGTCCACGGTTCAGATATTAATACAACAGATCAAACAATGGTCTCAATGGACTTCAGAATTGCAATGATACCGTTTTACAAAGAGATAGAAGCAAAATCTGTTAATATGAATAGCTCTTTTAAAATTGGAGATTATTTTTCTAAGGAGATTATTAACTCTTAAGTTATTATCAAATTTTAATCACACCAAAGAGCTATCTTTGTGCGATTTCTCTCAAGGTAAGAGAAAGTAAATAAAAGAAGTACCAGTCCTGCTATTAGAATAAAAAAACATTCTAAATAATTCACTTCGCCAGTAAGAATTGCAGTTCTTACAAGATCTAGGACTCTATATGGAATATTAACTTTAGCTATCCATGCAAAATTATCTAACCTTGAGGCTGGGTATAATATCGGAGATCCAAGAAAAATAATAGTTGTGACCAATGGTACTATTTCGGCAAAGTCTCTTATTAAACAACCTATTAATGAAAAATAAATAATAATTAATAAGTTAAAAACAAGAAAAACCAAAAGGGGTAAAAACAATTGAATATAATTACCAATTAGTTCTGTATTAACGATTAAGATTACGAGAAGAATAGAGGTTAATCCAATAAAAAGATTCTGACAAATATAAAAAAATTTCCTTAAAAATAAAGATTTTAGTGAATAAGTTGTATTTAATATTTGATTTGCGCTTTCAATAATAAATCTCGATCCTAAAGCCATTGAATCTGCTATACAATTCCATAAAGTTATTCCTAATGCAAGATATGAAAAATATTTTATATCTCCATCGATGGTACTACCGAATATATCCCCATAAACAATCCCCAGGAATGTTGACAAAAGAATGACAGATAATGCTATCCAAACCTCACCTAAATAAGTTTTCGCATACCTGGCTTTATTATCTAACCACCCTAGCTTCCAATAATTTTGTAACTGATAAAGTAATCTTAAAAATTTAGATTTTTGAATTTTAGATTTATTCATTTAATTATTCTTCTAAGCAGTTAGATATGCATCAGAGTCATAGAAAGAGAATGCCTCTTCAAGAGGTCCATCAAATATTAATCTACCTCCTTTCATTACCCAACCTCTTTTGCAAAATTGTCTTAAAAGATCATTAGAGTGAGAGGCTAATAATAAGGAACCTTCTGAACCCAAAAAGCTCTTTAATTTCTCCTCAGCCTGTAATGCAAACTTTTTATCGCCTGTGCCAAATCCTTCATCAATAGCAAGGTTTTCAGAAAGTCTAACAGAGGTTAACAAACTAAATATTAATCTTGTCCTCATGCCCTCACTGTAATATTTAATAGGCCTTAAAAAATAATCCCCAATACTACAAGTTTTTTCTATTTTGGATAAAAACCAATCTAAATCGTATCCAAGGAGGCCTAATCCATGTTGATAAAAAAAGGCTTTCGCCGCATCTATTCCAGCTAAATCATCGCTCACATTTAAATCTCTTATTATCATTGGGTAAAAATAATCCCCTTTAATTAGACCTCTTGAGGGTTTATAAATTCCACTTATAAGTTTCAATATAGAGCTTTTCCCTGAACCATTGGCCCCTATGAGCCCAATCCTATCTCCTTTATTAATAAATACATTAATATTTTTTAAAATTAATATTTTTGATGGATTACTTTTATCTTTATTTTTATCAATTTTATTAATGAATCTCAAATTAAGAAATTTGCCTACAATTTTAACTAACTCCTTTTTAATGTTTAACCCTTTAGATGTCATGCTATATAGATGGAGAGAAGCATTATCTAATTCAGTCATTTAAGTAGCTAGTTATAACTTAATTATACCAAAAGTCCTAAATCAACTTAATAGTATCCGTTTGGGTTTTTAGTTTGCCAATTCCAACTATCTTTACACATTTCAAATAAAGTTCTTTTTGATTCCCAACCTAAAATTTTTTGAGCAAGAGAGGGGTCTGCTACATTTTTTGCAGTATCACCAGACCTTCTATTAGTAACTTCATAAGGAATATCGATACCAGAAACCTTGCTAAAAGTTTCTAAAACTTCCAAAACAGAATATCCTTTACCAGTGCCTAGATTCAACTTAAGAATTTGCTTATTATTCTCTAATAATTTCTCAAGTGCTGATATGTGTCCCTGAGCAAGATCAATAACGTGTATGTAATCTCTTATACCTGTACCATCTGTAGTAGGCCAATCATTTCCAAAAACCAGGAGTTTTTCTAATCTACCAATTGCAACCTGACTTATAAATGGGAAAAGATTATTAGGAACTCCAAAAGGATCCTCACCAATATGACCACTAGAATGAGCCCCAACTGGATTGAAATATCTAAGAATAGCGAAAGACCATTTATTATTTGAACTATATAAATCAATTAAGAAATCTTCAACTGCTGCCTTCGTATGGCCATATGGATTTTGAGGATTTATATTATGATCTTCGCTAATTTTGAAGGAAGTAGTT
>NZPQ01000059.1 GCA_002693365.1 Fidelibacterota bacterium | reverse complement strand
TCAAAGTTTGAAAATATGGGAAAATATCATCATATTTATCAAAGTATTTTTTAATTATCTCATAAGACTTAATAGTATATCCTGTACTAAGACTTTCTTCTTCAACTTTATTAAAATTATCATCAAAATAATCTATTAAACCTATATTTTTAATTAGTATACCTAAAGATACAAGATTCCTGTTATATTTGTAACTTTTTGGAATCTTTTTATTTAATTCCATCACAGAATTAATTTGAAATAAAAAACCACCATTTAAATTATATTTTTTATCTAATGATGGAATTTTAACTATCTTATCTTTATTAGTATTAAACAATTTCAAGACATCTTTTTTGCAATCATGGTTTAAAATTTTTATATTTTCAATTACGTTTTTGAAAATCAAAGAAATATCTTGATTAACTTTTTTCAGAAGAAAATCTTTATTAAAACCATACTTATCGTATAAATTATTAGCTATTTTAGATATATGATATACTTCAATTTCTAGAGATTGATTAAAAGATACAACTTTTCCTTTAATTGCGCAGGGTTCATTTAAAGAAATTTGTTTTTGATATTCATCAACAAAGGACCATATTTTCGCCCTAACACTACCATGCGAATCTTCCAAAAGCAAATCTATAAAAGGATCTCCAAGCCTTGAAACTTTAACATTAAATTTTTTACAAATAAAAAAACCTGAGATTATTTTACCCTCAACAAGATTTTTAATATTAGAAATTTTAACTTTCAAGAGATTTTTTTAACAAATAATTGATGAACATGTTTAATGATTTTATACCCTTTTTGTTGAGCTATTTCATCTTGAATTTTTTCAATTTCAGGACTTACAAACTCAATTATTTTTCCGGTATCAACACAAATCATATGGTCGTGATGCTCTGTATCTAATTTATTTTCATACCTAGCAATACCATCATCTAAAACCATTTTTCTACAAAAATCATATTTTACTAGCAAATCTAGCGTTCTATATGCTGTTGCTTTAGATACCTTAATTTTACTTTTATTCAAATAGTTTATTATAGAATCACAATCGTAATGTCCATCATTATTTACTAAAAACTTAAAAATTGAATATCTTTGATTTGTAAACTTTAAGTTTTCCTTTTTAAGAGCTTCTTTAAAGCTTATTATATAACTATTTTTCATAACTATCCTTTTATTATTGTAAGATTAGCATATTTATAAATTAACTTTTTTACTACATTATTATAAAACTTAATTGTAAGCTTAGAGTTATCTCCAATTCCTTCAATTTTAAGGACCTTTCCCTTACCAAATACTTTATGTTCTACTAAAGAATTTACAACTATTTCATTTGAAGAATTCCTAGGATTAGAAAACTTGTTAATTTTTCTATAATTATCAGTTGGATGATTAGTCTTTTTATGAACTAAATTATAATTAATAATTTTTTCTGGGATTTCTTTAATAAATCTAGACTTAGTTGTAATTATTGGAGAACCTCCAAATTGCCTTCTCGACTTTGCATAACTTATGTTTACTGATTTTTTTGCTCTTGTTAAAGCAACATAAAAGAGTCTTCTTTCTTCTTCAATATTATCATCTTCAAAAGATCTAATAATTGGAAATAAACCATCTTCTAAGCCAGCGATAACTATATTATCAAATTCTAAACCCTTAGAACTATGTACTGTCATTAATGTAACTCTATTTTCTGAATCATTCCACCTATCGATGTCTGTTAGAAGAGAAATTTCTTCTAAATATTCTACTAAATTTGATTCAGGATTATTTATTTCAAACTCTTCTATACCAGCTAAAAATTCTTGGATATTATTCCATCTATCAATTGATTCATCTGTTTTCTGCTTAAGATAGTAATTCTCTAATTGTAAATCTTGAATCATTGATTTAACAATCTCACTTCCTTTCTTAAAATCTATTTCTGATTTATATTTTTTTATTAAACCCAAAAAGTCATTTAAAGAAACTTTCTGTTTCTGACCAAGATTTATCTCATTAATTGAGTTCAATAAATCAAGATAAGAATTTGAGGTTGTTAAATAAAATTCATTAATTTTTTCTAATGAACTTTTACCAATACCTCTTGGTGGAAAATTAATAATTCTTTCAAAGCTTATAGAATCATTATTATTAACTAATAATCTAATATAAGCAAGAACATCTTTAATTTCTTTTCTATCATAAAATTTAACTCCTCCAATAATTTGATAGGGAATATTTTCAATTCTTAGTCTATCTTCAATAATTCTACTTTGTGAATTTGTTCTGTACAATATAGCTATTTCGTTTAAATTATTTTTGAATTTTAAAACCAAATTATAAATTTGTTTAGCTTCATGTCTATCGTCAAAAGATTCAAGTAAATTTATTAAATCTCCAGAACCATTTTCTGTCCATAATTTTTTTTCAGATCTATTAGTATTTTTTGATACAACTGACCATGCTGCCTGTAAAATATTATTTGTAGATCTATAATTTTGCTCTAATTTTTCAATGTGGCTTTCTCCAAAAGCTTCTCTAAAATTTAATATATTAGATATATCTGCTCCTCTCCATCCATAAATTGATTGGTCATCATCACCAACTACAAAAATATTTTTATGCTCATTAGCAAGAGAATAAATAAATTCAAATTGAGGTTTATTAGTATCCTGATATTCGTCAACTAATACATATTGAAATTTATTTCTATATTTTTGAAGTCTATCAGGAAATTCTTTAAATAATTTTAAAGGCAATAAAAGTAAATCATCAAAATCTAATGAATCACAATTTTTCAACTCTTCTTGATAGGACTTATAAATCTCATAGAATTTTTTATCACTATAATTATCAGAAAAATTTTTAAAATGTTCAACAGATAAAAGTGAGTTTTTAGCATTACTTATCCTTGTTTGAAACGATTTTGGTTCAATTTGCTTTAAATCTAAATTTAAATTCTTAATAACTTTTTTAACAAGAGATCTAGAATCTTGCTGGTCATATATAGTAAAAGAATTTGAAAATCCTAGATTATGTATTTCTCTTCTAAGAATTTGAGCAGATATTGAATGGAATGTTCCAATATTTATACCTGAAATATCTTGATTAACTAATTCAAAAACTCTTGATTTCATTTCTTGAGCTGCTTTATTTGTAAAAGTAACTGCTAAAATATTTTCAGGAGGTAAACCAATTTCATTTATTAGATAAGCTATTTTATAAGTTAAAACTCTAGTTTTACCACTACCTGCTCCAGCAAATACCAAAACAGGTAGACCTATTTTTTCAACTGCTTTTTTTTGATTTTTATTTAAATTTGTTAAATCCATTATTTTTTTGATTTTAAATGACCCTTAAAAGTAGTGTTAAAAATATGTCGACCTTTTTTATTTGCAACAAAATAAAAATAATTAGATTTTTCTGGATATGCTGCAGCAATTATAGAATTTATACCTGGATTATTTATAGGTCCAGGTGGCAAACCCTTATATAAATATGTGTTGTAAGGATTATCTAGTCTTGTATGTTTATTTAATAATTTTTTCTTTCTCTCTGGAAGAATATACTGAACTGTTGGATCTGCTTGTAATAGCATATCTTTATCTAATCTATTATGATAAACTGATGATATTAACTTCATTTCGTCATCATAAACTGCTTCCCATTGAATTATTGAGGCTAAAGTTACAATTTCATGCATACTTAAATTATTTTCTGAAATGTTTTCCCTATAATTAAATAAAAATTGGTTAACCATTAATCTTAAAATATCTTCTTCAGTATAACTATTTAATATTAAATATGTATCAGGATATAAATAACCTTCAAGATTTGAAGCATTGATTCCCAAGGAATTAATAAAGCTTTTCTTATAACATAGTTCAATAAAATACTCTATATCAATCTTCAATTTATTTTCTAAATAAATTGCGACATCTCTTAACCTAAGACCTTCTATTATAGTTATCCTAACTCGATCTTTATTATTTGACGTTAAAAGATTTACTAAATCTTTCATATTAGTAACAGATTTAAAGTTATACCTACCATACCTCAAATTTTTATCATTTCCTGTGATTTTTACTGCAATCTTAAAAATTGTTTTATTTATACATAGGTGATTATGTAAAATTTTTGATACCTCATTTACATTAGAATTTT
This sequence comes from Fidelibacterota bacterium, assembly GCA_002693365.1. GTDB lineage: Bacteria > Fidelibacterota > Marinisomatia > SCGC-AAA003-L08 > D37C17. The sequence continues at coordinate 3,719 of NZPQ01000059.1, read as the reverse complement.
TTTGAATCGTTACATATTGATTCATATGTTTACATTCAACTGGCCAGGTTAATAATAAAGCGTAGGTAAAAATAAACATAAATATACCTAAGGCAAATACTGGAAATATTAACTTATTATTTTTCATAGATTATTACTTACTAAATTAACAAATTATTTATTGATTAATTATTTATTTCTTGCAAAGATATCATATTCTCATTTAAGTTTTCTTGGTTGTGAAGAACGATAATAATAACAAAGAGCCAGTTTGGCCTTTTAATAAGTTTAATTATCTGATTTTTGGAATTGGAGTTTTAACAATAATATTGGGATATTTTCTAATGTCATCAGGTTCAGTAAATAGCTTTCAATCTGTTAGACTTGCTCCCTTTTTGTTATTTATTGGTTATGTTATCTTAATTCCTATTTCAATTTTTTTGAAAAAATAATTTTGGGGTGGTAGTTCAACTGGTTAGAGCACCTGCCTGTCACGCAGGAAGTTGCGGGTTCGATCCCCGTCCATCCCGCTCTCATTAAGCCTTTGCATTATGCAGAGGCTTTTTTTTAAAAAATATTTAAAGGAAACTATGAAAAAAACTCTCAATGATATATTAACTAACTATCAATCCCTAGAAGTTGATTTAATAGAAAATAGTGGTGAAGTNACAGATGAAATAGAGTCAAAGCTTCAAATTAATGAATCTGAACTATCAGCAAAAATGGATGGATATGAAAAGTTTACAAGATATTTAAAACACCAATCAGAATACCTTAAATCNATGGAAGAACACTACAATAGAAGAAGAAAAGCTATAGATAATTCTGTTAAAAATCTTAAGGAAAGAATGGTTCANGCGATGAAAATAACCAATAATAGAAAAATAAAAACAGANGAATTTAANTTTTCTATNGGTACTTCAAAAAAATATAAAATTGATTCAGATAAATTAGACCATGAAATTCAAAAAAGCTTAATTNACGANGGNTTAGCTGAAAATATTTTTAAGCCCAATCTTAGTGAAATAAAATCGAAATATAAAGATGAAGAATCTCCTGATTGGCTAAATATTGANGAAAATGACTTTTTAAGNGTCAGTTAAAAATTTATTTTTGACATTTTTTACAAAAATGTGTTGAGCGGCCTGCAATTTTTTTTCTTACTATACTTGATTTACATCTAAAGCATGGTTTACCTTCCCTACCGTAAACTTTTAATTCGTTTCTAAAATCACCAGTTTTCATATTATCAAATGTAAAATTAATAATAGTCGTTCCATGATGCTTGATCGACTTATCTAAAACAAGGATTATATTTTTAAAAAGTTGGCTAATATTTTTAACCTTATCTGATTTTTTTTCTGGATNAATTTTTGTTAACCAAAGNATTTCATCAACATAAATATTTCCTAAACCACAAATGAATTTTTGATCTAAAAGTAAATACTTAATAATTCTNGATTTAGCTGATAATCCTTTTCTCAACCAATCTAAAGTAAATTTCTTTTCAAAAGGATCAACCCCTACTTTATAATTGAAATATTTCATTTTACTAAAATAATAAAAGCCTCCAAACTTTCTTATATCATTATAAATTAGATAACCTTTGTTCAATTTAAAGAAAGCTCTCATGTGTTTCTGATCTGCCGGTAATTTATTAGATAGAAATAACTGACCTGTCATTCTTAAGTGACAGACCATTAATCCANTATTTAAAGGNATAAGTATGTATTTTCCTTTTCTNCCAACATTTATGATATTTTTGCTAACGATATTATTAACAAATGAATCATGGTCTAAATTGTACGTAATTTTTGGATGATAAGACTCAAAGGACAGTATCTTTTTATCTTTTAATTTCGCAAGCGAATTAACAACTGTTTGGACTTCAGGTAACTCAGGCAANGAATTTATTTATTCATCATAAGGTTCATGAAATTTTTGACAGTNTATACACCAAGTTAACTTTTGNGCTTGTTTTTCTTTTTCNGCTGTTTCCTTATCATGATAAGTTTGACAATTTGCGCACCACACCTGATTAGAGTTNATATTAAAATCTTCTTCTAAAAATGATTTACCAACTCTAAAGGATACATAACCTGCTGAAAAAGTAAAAGCTACTATTACTAAAATAGATATAAACTTTGAGGAATAATTATTTTTTTTTGTTTTTTTCTTACCCATATAGGTAATTTAAAAATATTTATTAATTAATTCCAAGTTTATGCCTGTCCTAAGTAACTATAAACTGAAATATACTGTTCAGTGGTTAAAAAGCATTTTTGACCGATATTTTTGTAAATACTATCTGTNTCTTTAAATGAATTATCATCCAGCAATTGAAACTCCATCACAAAATTACCTTTAATTTGATTAAACTTAAAGAATCTGTAATGACCTACTCCATATTCTGTCTTGATAACCAAATCAGATCTTTCTTTACAAAGTAACATCAGATATTTAGCATCTTCAATATTGCTTAAGGTTGTATTATTACTAATATTATTATTTGTTTTATTTATGTNCTTCATATTATCAACCTCCACTTTTTGTTTGTAATAATATCAAACTATATTTTGAATTAAAATGTGACCATTAACACAAAAGTTATTTTCTGTGATTTATATCAAAATTTTACATATATTTNAATAATGATAAACAACAAAATACCGANNATTANATCTTATTAAAAAAAATATAACTATATTATTTTTAATGNANTTATAANATTTATATAANAAAANACTTTATGATAAAATTGCCAAGTAAAAAATTCTGGATTCTAAAAATGCCAAAATACTCTATCGTGATTTTTGTGCTATTTAACTTACTTGGAATGCTTTATTATCCAGGTGGTACAATTGGAGATCCTACAACAAAAGGATACTTATTTTCACAAAATTTTTTCAGCGATCTTGGTAACAGCGTAAGTCATTCTGGGGAAAAAAACATAATTTCATTTATCTTATTTAATTTTAGTTTATCAGTTTGTGGTTTAACATTTTCAATGCTTTTTTTTTCTATAAGGAATGTATTTGATTTAAGTTTATTAAATTTTTTTGCATCTCTATGTGGTATCTTGGGCGGTCTATCATGTATTGGGGTAGCATTAACGCCTGCTGATCTTTTTTTAGAGCCACATATTATTTTTGCAAATGGCATATTTAGATTTTTATTTGCCGCATCAGTCTTATACTCTATATTGATATTTAAGAGTAATGATTTAGATAATAAATACGCCTATGGATTTATAATTTTTGGTATAATGGTTCTTATATATATTCTCATATCTGAACTTGGACCAAACCCTAGGCTTAACCCTGATGCACTTACACTTCAGGTAGTTTCCCAAAAAGTTATTATACTTTGGCTATTTATTTCAATATATATATACTCCTTAGGATTGGGAAAACATCTGTATAGTAAATCATAAAAAAAACGAGCTCTATAAATAAACTATAAAGCTCGTTTTCATATACTTTCTTATGAACTAATTACTATTTAAGAAGCATTACTTTTTGAGTTGATATATCTCCATTAGATACTGCTTGCACTAAATATATTCCACTTGCTAAGTGATTAGCATTAAAATTAACAATATGACCTGCAGTGTTTGCATCCATATATCCATCAACAAGTGTTGCTACTTTCTGTCCTAAAACATTATATACATTCACAGATACCAAACCAGCCTCTGGAACAGCTACACTAATCTGAGTTGAAGGATTAAATGGATTTGG
>NZPQ01000058.1 GCA_002693365.1 Fidelibacterota bacterium | reverse complement strand
ATATCTCTGTAACCATTATCTTTATAAAAAGTTTCTAAATTTTTAATATCATTATTAAATTCATTTTTATTAAAATTACCTTTCCAAAATTTATACCACTTATGTTCGCTAATACTATTAAAGTTCTTTAATAGTTTTGATTTTGAAAAACTATCATTACCATCAAATATAATTTTTTTTATTTTAAGCTTATTTCCTTCAGATATTTTGAATAAAATATTTTTTGAATACTGATCATTTGTTTCTATAAACTTGTGAGTTACTTTAATATTATGGTAATTTTTGTTTTCATACTCTTGAATGATTATATTTTTTGCTTTTAAAATATCATTTTCAGATAATCTTTGCATTGTCAATAAATTAATCTTATCAAGTAAAGTTGACTCCTTAATTTTTTTACAACCTTCAAATTCTATACTTTTCAATACAGGTAATTCCTCAACAACTATTTTAATATCAATAAAATTTTTATTGTAGGACGTAACAAAAATTTGCACATCTGAAAATACTTTCAATCTTAATAAACTTTTAATAGCCATGCTAAATCTTTCAAAATCAATTTGGTTTTCATTATTAGATATTAAGGATCCAAAATCAAATTCATTGTTATAATTTTCATCGATATAATTTTCACTATTATCAAAAATACCATTTTGATTTGTATCACTAAATGTTTCACTTGGGTAAAGACCAATATTTCTAAAAATTTGATTTTTTGTTGCAGTAACCAAACCTTCAACTTCGATTTTAGATATATAAATATCTTCAGAAATCAAAATTGAAAAGTAGAAACATATTATAATAATCTTACTAATCCAGTTTACCATATCTTCTTTCTCTTAGATTATAATCTTTTATAATATTTTTCAAAATTTTTTTATTAAAATTTGGCCAATATTCATCAATAAAAAATATTTCAGAATAAGCTATTTGCCATAGTAAAAAATTTGATATTCTTTTTTCAAAACCCGTTCTAATTAATATATCAGGATCTGGGATATTTCTTGTAAATAAAGAATTAATAAAATCATCTAAATTAACTTTATTCTTATTTTTTCGTAAAAGATTATTGACTGCAGTAATTATTTCCTGCCTACTTCCATAGCTAAGAGCTAATATTAACTGCATATTTTTATTATTTTTTGTTTTTGATTCTAAATCATCAATTTTTTTTCTAGTTAAAATATCAAGTTTTGTTTTATCTCCGATAACTTTAAATTTAATATCATTTTCTAAAATTAAATTAATTTCATCTATTAAAGTTTTTCTAAATAACTTCATTAAAGAAATAACTTCATTTGCAGGTCTTTTCCAATTTTCATTTGAGAATGTATATAAAGTTAAATACTTTACTCCTATCTCAGAACAATATTTTGTTACTTCTTTAACAACCCTTACTCCTTTTTCATGACCTTTAAATCTATCGAGATTTTTGTTTAATGCCCATCTACCATTACCGTCCATGACAATAGCAATATGATTGGGAATATTATTTTCTCTTTTAATTTTCAAAATTAATCAATAATTTTTTTTGAAATATTATAAAACTGCTTCATGTTATGTGTATTAATATCTTCAAAAACATAAGGAGTACCATTATCTGAACAAAAAGATAAATGAGTATCAATATTTAACTTCCCAAGCAAAGGGACTCCAAGTCTTTCGCTTTCTTCTGCTCCTCCTTTTCCAGAAAATATACTAATTGATGTTTCAAAATGTCCTTTGTTATCAATATTTATCTTTTGGTTTTCTAAAAAAAGATTTACTTTATTAAAATCTTTAACCCCAGATATTTTTCCTCTAAAGCTATAGTTTGACATATTTTCTACAACCCCAATAATAGGAACATTAACCTTTCTAAACATATCTGAACCTTTTTGAACATCTATTAATGATAAATCTTGAGGAGTAGTAACAATTATTGCACCTGTTAATGCAATTTTTTGAACTAGAGTTAACTGAATATCACCTGTACCAGGAGGAAGATCTATTAAAAGAAAATCAAGATCACTCCAATTTACATTATCAAAAAACTGTTGAGTCATCCTTGCAACCATAGGCCCTCTCCAAATTGTAGATTTATTATCATTATTAATAAAACCAAAAGACATAAATTCCATACCATATTTTTCAAAGGGTATTAAATTATTATCGATTAACTTAGGTTGTTCATAATTTTTAATCATTGTTGGAAGACTTGGACCATATATATCTAAATCTAACAAACCAACTTTATAATTTTTTGATAATTCACAAGCTAAGTTTAAAGCTACAGTTGATTTACCTACTCCTCCTTTACAACTTGCAATAGCAATTATATTTTTAATATTAGTTAAGCTATTACCGGGATTTTCTTCAACCTCTTTAATAAAATCAACAGATATATCCAAAAAATCATAATTTTTGCTTAAAAGATTTAAAATACTATCCTTAATTATCTGTTTATGAGATTCATTATTAGTTTTGAGATTAAGTAAAACTTTAATCTTATTTTCTTCAATCACTAAATCTTTTAATATTCCAAAAGAAATTATATCGCGATTAAATTCTGGATAATTAATTTTTTTTAATTCTTCGATTATATTTTTTTTTAAATCATTCATAAAATTTCAATTTTTCAAATATGCTATTAATATAAAGTTGTATATAATTAGCTTAATTTAAGATTAAAGAAAAATTCAACAAATATATAAATAATATAATTTATTAGTATTAAATTTGAATGTGATATAGATATTTACATTTGATGCTTTGGAATTAAATTAATTTTTTTACTTTTTAATTATTTTTATATAAATAATTTTAATTATTTATAATTTTTTTACTTTTAATTCCCTCTAATTTTAATTATCAAAAAAAATACCTATCTCATATACATAAATAAATGAGGTCTATATGAAAATTAATAGAGAAATCTATATTAATTCAACTATAGGCAGCTCTAGAGCAGCAATACTTGAAAACAAAGTATTAACTGATTTGTATATTGACTTTCCTGACCATAAGAAAATGGTTGGTAATATTTACAAGGGTAAAGTTCAAAATGTGCTGCCTGGAATGCAAGCTGCATTTGTTGATATCGGATATAGTATAAATGCATTTTTACCATTTACTGAGATAAGTGGAATTAATTCTTTAAATAACGTATCTTTTGAAATTGAAGATCAAAAGAAAACAAATACTGATAAACAAACAAATCTTGAAATCGGTGATGACGTTATGGTACAAGTAATTAAAGAACCATTTCTTGGTAAAGGGCCAAGAGTTACTATGGATATTTCTTTAGCAGGTAATTTGATTGTTCTTGTTCCTAATCAAAACTATATTGGAATTTCAAAAAAGATAAATGATAAATATGAAAGAAAAAGATTAAAAAATGTCATCAGTAATTTTAAAGAAAAAAATTATGGTATAATTGTCAGGACAATTAGCTCTTTAAAAGATGAGAAAATTATTAAGAATGATTATAATGAGCTTATAGATGAATGGAAAAATATTAATTCTCAATTCAAATCAAACGATTCATGTAGAGAGATATATAATGATTATAATTTTTCAAAAATTATTTCTAGAGATTTATTTTCAGAGAAAATAAATAAAATTTTTATTGATAATAAATCTATTTATAAAAAAGTATATAAAAGTATTAAAGGAATAAACCCTAAAAAAGTTAAAGATATAGAATATTACAGCAAAAAAATACCAATATTTGATAATAATAATATTGAAAATCAAATATCAAAATCTCTTAAAAATAAAGTATGGTTAAAAAGTGGTGCATATCTTATTATAGATCACACTGAAGCTATGGTAGTAATAGATGTTAATAGCGGTAGATTTGTTGGGAAAAAATCTCATGAAGAAAATTCTTTAGCTATTAATTTAGAATCGGCTAAAGAGATAGTCAAACAGCTTAGAATAAGAGATATTGGTGGTTTGGTTGTAATAGATTTTATTGATCTAGCAAACATAAAAAATAGAAAAAAAGTTTATGATGAAATTAAAAAGCATTTGATTAAAGATAGAGCCAAAGTATCTATTTCGGAGTTTTCAGAATATGGACTACTTCAAATGACAAGACAAAGAATTGGTTTAAGTTTATTATACTCATTAACACATGAATGTAAACAATGCAAAGGTCTTGGAAGAGTAGAATCATACGATTTTTCAATGACAAAAATTGAAAATTGGATAAAACGCTTTAAATCAAAACATAATGATAAAAGATTAATCGTTTTTGTAGATGAAGGAATGCATAATTATATTAATAATAATAAAAATAAAATTATTAATACTTTAATTTTTAAAAACTGGATTTGGATTGAATTAAAAATAGACAATTCTTTAAACTCTAATGAATTTAGAGTTTATTCTAAAAAAAGAAAAAAGGATGTTACAAATGAAGTTTAACTTGTTTTGTTACTTTCCATATAGATATATTATCAAGCTTAAAATGAGGAAATATGTACGCAATAGTTAATTATAAAGGCAATCAAATTTTGGTAAAAGAAGGAGAGAAAACGAGAATTCCTTTTCTTAAGAATTCAAAAATTGGTTCAACACTAAACTTTGACAATGTTTTGTTTTATGATGATGGAAAGAAAAAACATTACGGTAATCCTTCTCTTAAAAATATTAATTTTCAAGCCAAAATTGTATCTCATGAGAGAGATTCAAAAGTAGTAGTTTTTAAGAAAAAAAGAAGAAAAGGATATCAAAAGAAAAATGGCTATAGAGACCAATTCACTGTTGTAAAATTTGATAAACTAACTTCAACAAAGAAAACATCATCTACAAAAAAAACTACAGCTGCTAAAAAAACAACAGCTACTAAAAAAACTACAGCTGCTAAAAAAACAACAGCTACTAAAAAAACAACAGCTACTAAAAAATAAAATAGGAATCAGTTATGGCACACAAAAAAGGAATGGGTAGTACAAAAAATGGTAGAGATAGTAAGTCTAAACGACTTGGGGTTAAGCGAGCGGATGGACAATTTGTAACTGCTGGTTCTATACTTGTTAGGCAAAGNGGTACTAAAATTTATCCTGGTAAAAATGTTAATAAAGGTAAAGATGATACATTGTTTGCTCTAATTGATGGAAAAGTTAAATTTCANAGACTTGGGAAAGAAAAAAAACANGTAAGTATACTTAATTAATCTANATTCTTATTTTGTTTAGCNGCTAAAATATTTCTTGTAATTCCACTGTATTTTGTTCTTTTTATGGAACTNTTTTTGAAAGCTTTCTGGTAATCTTCNACAGATAGATTTTCCCAATCACTATCAGATTTATTATCAATTTCTAATCTTTTTTTAAAATTAATATCTTCAGTTAATTGTTCGTATTTTAAATTCCAAGGACATACTTCTTGACATATATCGCATCCATAAATCCAATTATCAATTTTTTTTGATAATGATCTAGGTATTGATTCTCTATGTTCAATAGTTAAATAAGATATACACTTATTTGCATCTAAAACATAATCTTTTAAAGCTTCTGTTGGACATGCATCTATACATTTTGTACAAGATCCACACAAATCATAAGTGTAAGGTTTATTAAATTCTAGCTCAAAATCAATAATTATTTCTGATAGAAAAAACCATGTTCCTATTTTACTGTTTATCAAATTAGTATGCTTCCCGATCCAACCTAAACCTGCTTTTTGACCCCAATGTTTTTCCATCAATGGNGAAGTATCAACACAAACTCTATATTCAAAATTTTTATTATGNAGACTNATAGTTTTTATAATTTCATATAATTTTTCTTTTAAAACTATATGATAATCNTTNCCCCATGCATAATTTGAAATTTTATAATTTTTATTATNTCTATTACTNTCNGTGAAATANTTATATCCAAATGAAATAACTGTTTTTGCTTTTGGNAAATATTTAAGAATTTCTCGTCTTTGATTTATACTACTTTTCATCCATTCCATTGATGCATGGAAACCTAATTCAACCCATTGATCAATTTTAGTATTAATTCCTGANGCTGAAGAAAAACCAATTAAATCAAAGCCTAATTCTTTTGATTTTTTAATTATAATATCTTGTATGGGATTATTATGCAAGGAGTAAAATAGAAAATTTAAAAATTCTCAAAATAAATAATTTTTACTTCTCTATTCATGGAATCATATAGTTGATTATTATCTAAACTATATTCATTGTTTTTTGTGATATCATTTACATTAACTTCTAACATTAAATTATTAGTTGCTGACCACCTTAACCCAGCATTTAAATANCCTCTACCTTTTCTAATAACTAATGATTCATCATCTACTGTATTATCATCNTCTCTAGCTAAATTATATTCAGCTAAAATTGAAAAACTTCTATTAATTTCTTTATCAAAACCAAAAAANAAGTTAATATCATCATCTCCATCATCATTTTCGAANAAATTTTTATTAAGNCCCATATGAAAACCCAAATTACCTAAAAAACTATANTTTCTACTTANAACACAATAAACACCCATTGCTTTATATTCGTATCTATTGTAATCCTGCCTGTCAATAAATCTTCCTTTACCTTGTGTATCAAGACCAATTAAAACGGCTGGCATCGTTTCTGATTCATCATAAACTCTATATTTAAGCTGTACTTCTGGATAAGATTTATTTTTTTTCAAATTACCAATCCCAATAAATTCTTGTAAGCCAAAAGACACNCCAAAGGTTANNTTTTCAGTTATACCTAAAGAAAAAGAAGGCAATATGCCACCATTATTCATAAGCAATGTTTCTATAGAATAAGTTCCTTTGGGTAATGTTCCACCTGTTGGCAATGAAACTAATTTGAGAGGTGGATATGGTTGCTCAATTTGACTAAAGACTAAACTAAATGTAAATATTATTAAAAGTATNTTTTTCATATTTAAAATTAATGATTTTATAANNGTAATAAAAATAAATTAATCAATATATCGAAAGTAAAACTGGCATATGATCAGAAATATATTGTTCATAAACATTAAAACTTCCCATATAATCATCAAATGGCAAAGTTTTTACAGAGTAATTTTTATTTTGAACTAAAGAATTAGATATTAAAATATGGTCTAAAAAACTAACATAGGGTTCTTTAGGATATGATGCCTGTTTTAAATCATATGTAATATCATAAGTTGGAAAAAACATTGTATCATCTTTTAAGAAATTATCAAAACAATGCTCACCTGGCTTATCCTTTAAATCATCGTTCCAATCTCCTAAAACAATATATTGATCTGACAATGATTTATTTAAGTGACTTTTTAAATAATCATACAACTGATTTGCTGCTAATTTTCTCCTATTTAAACCNGAATCACAGCACTTCATNTGTAAATTTATAATTGATAATCTTTCATTATTTTTTTTATATATTAAATCACACTGTAATGGTGGTCTNCCTGCAAAAAAATAATCATTTTCAGCAAATAACTCTTTTCTATCTACTAAATCAAAAAGATNTTTTTTATAAATAATTGCTTGATCCATAAATGAGGACTGCTGAGAGATAATAAAATCATAATCTGGGAGATATGACATCAATTTGCTAAACCAACCTCTTTTTTTTATCTCTTGAAACGCTATTATATCTGGATTTAACTCAATAATTGCTTCACTTAATGCATTTATTGTAGAATCTCCATTTGTTGGAAAAAACTCGCAATTCCATGTAATGATTTCTAGACCATTTAATTTATTAATATTAGGAAAATCCCATTGGTTGCTAGTTGTTTTAAAAAAATTATCTTTATCATCTGGTTTAATTACTGAACTCCAATCAACTTTACTATATACATCCTTTACAGATAAATTATTTTTTTCTTTTAACCAATTATACATATTAATATCATAAGAAAAATCATCTAAAAATAATGTTTGAGAAATACTATTTGTAACAGCACTTTTATAACCAGTAAACAATTTAGTTTCAGGATGAAAATTTATATAAAAATGACCAAAACTTGTTCCATTACCATAATTTTGGAATATATAGGTATGACTATTTTTATCATACC
>NZPQ01000057.1 GCA_002693365.1 Fidelibacterota bacterium | reverse complement strand
ATCATTGATAGTAGGAATTTCCTTTTTAGGAACTATAAGTATATGAACAGGTGCGATGGGATTTATATCGTTAAAAGCTATACACAATTTATCTTCATAAATTAAATTAGTATTTATTTTTTTGTCTATAATTTGTTTAAAAATTGTACTCATTCAAATAAACTTAGGTATTTTTCGTAACCCTCTTTTATTAAATCATCTTTTTTAATAAATTTTAATGAAGCAGAATTTATGCAGTATCTTAAGCCAGTTTTTTCAGCGGGACCATCATTAAAAACATGTCCTAAGTGAGATTTAGATCTAGATGACTTAATTTCAGTTCTTTTATAACCAAGATTGTAATCACTATGAGTCTCAAAAGACTCATCATTAATTACTTCATAAAATGATGGCCAACCTGTACCTGAGTCATACTTATGTTTTGAACAAAATAATGCAGTACCATCTATTATATCAACATAGATACCTTCTTCCTTATTATCCCAGTACTCATTATTAAATGGAGGCTCTGTTCCACAATTTTGAGTTACTTCTTTTTGTAATTTTGTTAATTCTTTGCCCATATAATCCTTTTTTGTTGTTGAAGTACATGATAAAATACAAAATATTACCATATATATTAAAGTTTTGAAAGATGTCATAATTTAATTGTAAAAACTGATATAGAAGTTACTATAGATGCACTTAAAATTAGACCAGATGTTATTGCTAAAATAGATTTTTTTTTACTTAAACCAAACAAATAAGCTGCTAAAGAACCAGTCCAAACACCAGTTAATGGTAAAGGAATTCCTACAAAAAGTATTAACCCATAAAATTTTAACAAGTAGATCATTTTTCCTTTTCTTTTTGTTCGATTAAATATATATAAAAGAATTTTTTTAAATATCTTATTTTTTGATAATAACTCCATTATAGGACCTAAGGCATAAAGTACTAATATACCTATTAAAATATTGCCTAATAACGAAAGTAAAACTATTTCAAAAACAGATAAAGAATAAAATTTGATACCCCATGGTATAGAAGCTCTAAGCTCTGTTATAGGTAACATTGACATTATAAAAATTTTTAAATGCTCATTTTCTAATACTATATCTAAAAAATTCATACTATAAATATAATATTAATGATAATCTTTATAATAAATATTAATTTAAAATTTGATTAACAACAGAAACAATATCCAAAACATTTAAAAAACCATCGGAATTGTAATCAGCAGCTAAAAATTCAGATGATGATGGGCTTGATGAATCTAATATAAAGTTAACAAGAAGAACTATATCTAATACATTTATAAAAGTATCAGAATTAATATCACCAATAACATAATTATTTAAGGATATAGTTTCTGTATGAGCAATACCAGATTGACCGTAAATATTAGTAACAATTAGAGAAACTTCAAAATTACCATTTTCTTGAAAAGTATGTTCTGCAAATCCAGAATTATTGGTAAGTGTATTTCCGTCTCCAAAATCCCAATACCAACTACTTAATTGTTCAGTATTGATTACTTCAGATAAATCAATAAAAACAACTGTATCATCTAAAACTTCATATTCAAAAAGAGCAAGAGGACTTTCGTAAATGTTAGGTATTAGATCAATTAGAGCATTTTGCCAGGTATCAAAACCACCCATCGTACTTAGATTGAAATAGCCATTATTGTAACCTCCCCAACCCCAATTGCAATGTAAATTATTTCCTTGGTATCCATCGACATTCCAAGCATGACCACCATTACCGTAGGTATCACTAAAACCACTAAATAAAATAGGCTTATTATTATCTAACTGATTTTTTAATATAGTCCTAAACTCAGTTATATTATCAATAACATCTCCATCAGCGTTGTTCACAATATCAGAAAACTTGAAAAAGGTTTTCATTGCATATTCTGCGGATGGGTATACTCCTTCACATTGAGCACCTGATCCACTATAGTCATAATCCATATTCACAGCAACACCGCTATGATAAAGTAGTAATCTGGATGGATTTGTCGCGTAAGTTGGTGCCATTGAATCAAAATCGTAATATGATGTACTAAAATCAACAGAGAGTTCTCCTAAATCATTTTCAATATAAGTATTACTTCCTTGTCCTTGTTCAGGAAAACCCCAATAATACATTATCTGAGCCATTGAAACTGCAACACAACCAACTGGACCATTAAAGCCTGTTTCAGCTGTGAGTGTATTGTTCCAAGATCCAGATTGATCAAATTCTGCATCAATCATTGGTGAAACATTTCTATAGTCTCTGTATTCAAAAGTATCATTCAAATATTTATTCCACTCTTGTTCAGATTCCTCTGTTTTTAAAAATGATGAGTTAAAGCTTTCATAAATACTGTTTTTCTGATTTTCTAAAAAGTAGTTAAAACTATTTATATCATCATTTAGAACAAGCTCTGAATTGAAACTGTAGCCGACAATTGGATTCACCTTATCTGATGCAGATATTAAAACAAACCCATTTGGAATTAAGTTAAAAGCATAAATAACTTTTGTATTGTTAACAAAAATTTCATTGTAACTATCAATAACATAATTGCTTTTACTTGGGCTATTATTATACTCTCTATTTACATTATTAGCTACTTTCAAAGCAGAAAGATAATCAACTGGCTTTGAAAAAATAAAACTAGATAATAATATATAAAATAAAAATCTTACCATATCGTATTTTATAAAAAATATATTAAGTAAAAAAGATAGAGATTGTAAAAAATTATAACAATGCTATTAATAATTACTTTCAAACTTAATAACTTTTTTATTATTAGATAAAATAGCATCATTATATGATTTTTTTAAGTCTGAAAAATTTTTAATTTTATTTGAATTTATAGTACAGTATTTAACAGCCCATTTATATCCATCATCAACAGAAAAATCTAACTCACCAATTTTTACAATCTTATTAATAGCAAGTGCACATTCCCATAAGTTTTTATAATCTTTTTTATCTAGATTAATAACTTTTTTATAATTTCTATCAAGGAAATCCAATCTATCAAACTGATTTTTAAACTTTAATAGCCTTCCATTTTCATCATAATCATAATGCTTCAAAACTGTAAAGTCTCCAGATTTCCAATTACCTCTATATTCAACGACCATTTTAACCTGTCCATTAGTATAATATTCTGTAACTTGCCTTTGAATTTTTCTTTTCATTATTTATCCATTAAACACATATATGACTTGAAAATATTGTGAGATTTGACTAAACTAGAATCAATCTTTCTTAAATGTGGTAGTATTTGATCACAATCTTGAATCATTTTAATGAAACTTTGCTTGTCTTCTTTAGAAAAATTTGAAATTATTTTTTCTTTATATTCATTAATAGTTATGAAATTTTTTTTATTATAATTACAGGAGTTTTTCTTAAAAATTGAACCGAGTCCTTGTAAATTTTTAATAAATTTAAACTTAAGTTTATTTTTGTTTTGCTTAAATCTTGATTTCATTAAAAGTGTCGGAACGACTGGATTTGAACCAGCGACCCCTAGACCCCCAGTCTAGTGCGCTACCAAACTGCGCCACGTCCCGTTTAGTCTTTATATTTATGAATTAAACTTAGAATATCTTTAAGGGAAGTTTTAATATTTTCTAAGTCATTTTTAATTTCAGATAAATTTTTACTATCTGAAGTGGCTAAAGATTGATTGAATTCATTTTCCAGGTGAAGCTTTGCACCTTTAATAGTAAATTTTTTAGTATAAAGTAAATCCTGTATATACTTAACCATTTTAATATCATTATCTTTATAAATTCTATTACCAGCTGTATTTTTAACAGGTTTTAGGACATTAAATTCAGTTTCCCAATATCTCAGAACATACTGTTTTAAACCAGTAATTTTACTTACTTCACCTATTGAATAGTATAGTTTTTTTATTTTTTTAAGTGCCATAATTATTGTTTTTTAATTAAAGTAATACTTTAAATATATTTAATAAATTATTATAATAAAAGGTTAATTAACAAACTGTTACAAATAGAGAATTAAGAAATAGATTTAAACTCTAAATTAAACGCACTTGCAACACCTTCATGATTAACTTCNCCNTTNGAAATATTAATACCTGATTTTAAAAAAGAATTTATATTTTNAAAATTTATAGAAAGTTCTTTAATGTANGGTAATGTNACATTNGTAAGAGCAAGAGTTGATGTATATGGNACAGAACCTGGCATGTTTGATACACAATAATGGACAATATCATCAACTAAATATGTAGGATTTTTATGAGTAGTAGGAACACACGATTCAACGCAACCACCTTGATCAACGGCAACATCAACAATAACTGATCCTTTATTCATTAATTTTAACATAGATTTTGAAACAAGGTTAGGTGCTTTACTACCAACAATTAAAACTGAACCAATTAACAAATCTGTATATGATAGTAAATTAGAGATATTCTGATGATTTGAATGTATTGTTTGAACATTTGCTGGCATTATTTCATCAAGATATCTTAATCTTTTCATATTAACATCTAATATATAAACCTTTGCACCTAAACCAGCAGCAAGCTTTGCTGCATTCGTACCAACAATTCCTCCACCTAAAATAGTTACAGTTGATGAGTCGACTCCAGGTACACCGCCAAGGAGCTTACCTTTCCCTTTCATGTTTGCCTCTAAACACTTAGCTCCGTTTTGTACAGACATTCTGCCTGCTACCTCACTCATGGGAATTAAAATTGGAAGACTACCATCATGACTTTGGACGGTTTCATATGCTATTGCTGTACATCCACTAGATATTATACCTTTTGTTAGATCCTCTGAAGCAGCAAAATGAAAAAATGTAAAAACAATATGATCAGAATTAATGAGTTTTAACTCATTTTCCTGAGGTTCTTTAACTTTAATTATAAGTTTAGACTTTTGATAAACATCTTCTAAAGTATCTAAAAGGTAAGCACCAGAATTTATATAGTCATCATCAGAAAAACCACTTCCAATACCAGCATTTTTTTGAACATAAACTGTATTATTTAATTTGACTAATTCTGATACACCAAATGGAGTTAAAGAAACTCTCTGTTCATTATCTTTAATTTCCTTTGGTATACCAATAATCATCTATTTTTTCAATAAAGCTTTCATACTTAAGCTTATTTTTCCAGCATCGTCAACTTTTATAATTTTTACATCAACCTTGTCACCGATATTAAGACAATCTGTTACTTTTTCAACTCTCTCATTTTTAATTTCAGAAATATGAACTAGACCATCTTTTGTAGGAGAAATCTTTACAAAGGCGCCAAAATCTAAGATTCTTACTACCTCACCATTTATAATATCACCAGCTTTAGGTTCGTATGTCATACTTTTAACATAATCTAAAACACTATTAATATTATCTTGATTTAAGCCTAAAACTGTTGCAGAGCCATCTTCTTCAACGTTAATTTCAACCTCATATTGTTCTGCTAGAGCTTTAATATTCTTACCACCTGGTCCAATAAAAGCACCAATCATATCTGTAGGCATTGATATTTGACCAATTTTAGGAGCATGAACAGATAGATTATCTCTGTGTTTATTAATAGACTTGTTCATTTCATTTAGAATATGGATTCTACCATCTTTTGCTTGTTGAAGTGCTTCACTTAAGATATCATACGATAATCCATCAATTTTAATATCCATTTGAATAGCAGTAATTCCATCTTTTGAACCAGCAACTTTAAAATCCATATCACCTATATGATCTTCAGTACCAAGTATATCAGTTAAAATAGCATATTTCCCATTTTCATCCATAATTAATCCCATCGCAACTCCAGCAATAGGGCTCTTTACTGGTACCCCAGCATCCATTAATGCAAGTGAGCTACCACAAACAGATGCCATAGATGAAGATCCATTAGATTCTAAAATTTCTGATACTAATCTTATTGTGTATGGAAACTCTTCAAAAGATGGTAAAGTAGGTGTTATAGCTCTTTCTGCTAGATTACCGTGGCCAACTTCTCTTCTTGAAAGACTGAATTTCCCCCTAGCTTCACCAACACAAAATGATGGAAAATTGTAATGAAGCATAACTCTTTTGTATGATAATCCTTCAATACTATCAATCATTTGCTCATCTCTTTTTCCACCTAAAGTTGCAGCAACTAGTGCTTGTGTTTCTCCTCTAGTAAAAGTTGCTGAGCCATGAGATCTAGGTAATAAAGATGTACTTACAGTTATATCTCTAACAGTTTTCAAGTCTCTCCCATCAGCTCTTTTTCCTCTAATTGTCTTAGAACGCAAATCTTGAGCAACTAGTTTATCAATGTATGATTTTATATCCGATGACATATCTGGAAATTCTGTTTCAAGACTTTCTACAACTGTGCTAATTAGATTATCAACATCTGAATATCTTGAATGCTTATCTTTAGGATCATTTAAGTTAGAAATTTTACCTTCAACTAATTTATCAACAGCATTTTGTAATTCAACATTGTCATCTTTAATTACTAAATCTCTTTTTGTAATTTTCATTTCAGATAAAATATCTTTTTGAAATTTTACCAGCTCTTTAATTCCTTCATGACCATATTGAATTGCAGTAAGTATATCTTCTTCTGAAACAAATTCACATTTTCCTTCAACCATAACTATCGATTCTTCATTGCCTGAAAGAACTAAATCGAAATCAGAGCTCTCCATTTGTTCTTTTGTAGGGTTCATTATTAGCTTATCATCAATTCTGCCAACTCTTACAGATGCAATAGGACCATTAAAAGGTATATCCGATAACGAAAGAGCAAATGATGAACCTAAAGCAGCGAAAACATCAGGTTCATTCACTTCATCATATGAAATTACATTTATATCTAAACGAGTTTCGTTATTAAAGCCATCAGCAAATAATGGTCTTAGTGGCCTATCTGTTAATCTTGACGCCAATATTTCTTTTTCACTTGGCCTTGCTTCTCTTTTAAAAAAACCTCCTGGTATTTTACCAGAAGCATAATACTTTTCTCTATACTCAACAGATAGAGGAAAAAAACCTCTATCTTCCTCAACACCCTTACTAGCAGTAGCTGCCACTAACAACATTGTTTCACCGTATGTTACTAAACAAGATCCACTAGCTTGTTTGGCTAAATTTCCAGTTTCTAAAACTAGTTTTCTTCCACCAAACTCTATTTCTTTTCTTAAATTCATTTTACTTCCTTATTTTAAGGTTTTTAATTAAATCTGTATATGACTTAATATTTTTCTTTTGTAAATACTTTAACAACTTTCTTCTTTTGGAGACCATTGTCATTAAACCTCTTCTAGATGAATTATCTTTTTTATTTTGTTTAAGATGTTCATTTAGTTGGTTAATTCGGTCTGTAAATAATGCAACCTGAGCTTCTGTTGAACCAGAATCAGTTTTATTTTTTCCAAATTTTTTGATAGTCTTCTCTGTCACTTTTTTTCCTTTCAAATTACTTTTAATATATCTTTTTTAATTTGCTTAGCTAAATCATCTTCAGATTTAAACTTAGACTCTAGTCTTAAAAAATCTTTAAACTTTAAAACAATGTTTTTTCCATATAAATTGATATCTTCATTAATTACATGAACTTCTATTGATAATTGGCTGTTTTTTTTAACTGTAGGACAAAAACCAATATTACAAACTGCTTTATATGTACTACCTTCAACTTCTAAAGTTACGGAATATACACCATTAGGTGGTATCAATTGTTCAAATGAGTTAATTTTAACATTTGCTGTAGGAAAACCTAT
>NZPQ01000056.1 GCA_002693365.1 Fidelibacterota bacterium | reverse complement strand
GAGACGGTTATATAGATTGCAATGATTTTGATTGTGATGGTGATCCAGCTTGTCCATTTGAAATTTGTGATGATGGTATTGATAACGATGGTGATTCTTATATTGATTGTGATGATTTTGGTTGCAGTGATGATCCAGCTTGCAGCTCTGGAGATGGAGGTGGAGGACCTTGTGATAATTCTTCTTTAGGTGACTTGTTTTTCTCAGAATATGGAGAAGGTTCTAGTAATAATAAATATTTAGAAATATATAATAATAGTTCAGAAACTATCGATTTATGTGGATACGCATATCCAAATGCAACAAATGGTGCTAATACAGAGGGGACATATGATTATTGGAATGAATTTGATTCAGGTGCTACAATTGCACCTGGTGATGTGTATGTACTTTGTCATGGTTCATCAGATAATTTGATTCAGCAACATTGTGATCAAAATCACACATACCTTTCAAATGGTGATGATGGATTTTGTTTAGTTTATGGTTCAGAAAATAGTTTTCAAACATTAGATTGTATAGGTGATTGGAGTGCTACAGATCCTGGGGATGGTTGGACAGTTGCAGGTGTTGCTGATGGAACTAAAGATCATACTTTAGTTAGAAAACCAAATGTTACATCAGGAAATCAAGGAAATTGGAGTCTTTCAGCTGGAACAAATACCGATGATTCTGAGTGGATTGTCTATGACCAAAATACTTGGGACTATGTTGGCTCGCATGTAATAAATGATGGAGGTCCAATTTTTGGTTGTACTGATGAATCAGCTTATAATTATAACTCCTTTGCAACTGTTGATGATGGAACATGTTCTTACCCTTCTTCAGTTTCGATAAGTGATATCCAGGGTTATACAAATGCTTCACCTTATGATGGTTTACCAGTTATATCAACAGGTCAAGTTACAGGTATTACTGATATAGGATTTTATATGCAAGATGGTGAAGGCCCTTGGAGTGGGATATGGGTCTTTACTCAAGGAGCTTCTTTTAATTTTGGTGATTTTGGTTCATTAACTGAAAATTCATTAGTTCAGGTTGAAGGGCAAGTAATTGAATATAATGATTTAACAGAAATAGAGGCTACCAATGTTAGTATCATTTCAACAGATAATATTCCTTTAAATCCAAGTATAATATCGACAGGTGATTTTAATGAGTCATATGAAGGTGTTTTAGTTCAATTTAATAATGCTTTTTGCACAGCTTTACCAAATCAATATGGTGAGTGGGAAGTTAATGATGGTTCAGGTATTATTACAATTGATGATAAATTATCACCCTATGAGCCTGCGTTAAATCAATCATATACTATTACAGGTGTTGGTGATTATTCATATGGTATTTACAAAGTGCAAAGCAAGTCTGTTGAAGAGGTTTTCCAAGGAGATTATCCTGTGGCTAATGCAGGAAACGATCAGAATGTTGATTTTGGTGATACAGTAACATTAGATGGTTCTAATAGTTCTTTTGATGATGGTATCATTATATCATACCAATGGACACAAACAAGTGGAGCTAATGTAAATATTATTGACGCTGAGAATGCTATTGCATCATTTACAGCTCCAACTGAATTTTCATCTTTAACTTTTTCATTGCAAGTTGTAAATAATTTGGGAAATTCATCTATAGATTTTGTGAATGTAATTGTTGGTCAGTTAGGAATTTATGATATTCAATATACAACTGATGTAGGTTCTGAATCTGAGTGCTATCCAACTATGTATGATGGTCAGTCTGTGATTGTAAATGGAATTGTTACAGCTGTAAGAAGTTTTTCAAGCTATCCAAATTTTTTCATTCAAGATCCAACAGTTGATCAGTGGGCAGGTCTTTATGTATATGTTAGCGAGATGGATGCTCTTAATGTAGGTGACGAAGTGTCACTAGAAGCTGAAGTTAGTGAAAGTTATAATGTAACAGAGCTAACAAATTTAACTAGTTATACTGTTTTATCATCAGGAAATAATTTACCAGCAACACCTGTATCAACAGGTGATATTGGAATTGACTGTAATGAATCTGGAGAAATGTATGAAGGTATGTTGGTTTCTTTTTCAAATGCTGTTGTTCAATCTATAGATTCATATGATAATCTTTATGTTGATGATGGCTCTGGTTTATCAAAAGTAGGTGATTATTTTTTCAATTTTGATAATGGATTTTGGCCTGATTTAAATGTAGGTGATACAATTGATAATGTTCAAGGTGTTGTCCATTATTATTTTGATGAATATGTTATTTATCCAAGTACATTAACTGATTTTGAAATATCTCAAACTGAAGGATTTTGTGCTGACTATGGTTGTGGTGTATTTGATGAAGATAATTCATGTCAATGTAATGAGGATTGTATTTCATGTGGAAATTGCTGCAGTGATTATGAAGATGTGTGTATTGAGGGTAGTGATGGAGGATCAGATGTATGTAGTGATTCTATATTGCTAGGTGATTTGAATGTTGATGGAATTGTTAATGTCTTAGATGTAATAACTGTTGTTAATTATGTTATTGGTGCACTTGAAGATTTAAGTTTTGATGAGCTTTGTGCTGCAGATAATAATAATGATGGAATTGTTAATGTTTTAGATATAGTAGCCATTGTTAATACGATTTTAGATAACTAAATTAAAGCATGCAAAAAAAATATATTTTTTACTATTTAATAGTAATCTCGTTTAATTTCATTTTATCTAATGAAGCTGACCACTTAGTTTTATCTAAAGTTTGTATATCTCCAAATAAAGCTCAGATGGTTGAGATTTTTAATCCAACAGATAGTGATATAAATTTAAATCCAGAAGGCGATGGTTCATATTATCTGACAGATGGAGCTCAACCATCTCAAAATAAATATTATTATAATTTGCCATCTAATCAAGATTATTGGTCAGAAAATAACTCAGATTTCTTTATTGAATTTCCTGAAAATACCATTATAAGTTCACAATCATCTTTAACAATTAGTCTTCATGATAATNTNATNTATANNNATTTTTATGGNNAAAATCCNGATNTATCATTATATGATATTGCTGGNGAGNNNTCGTTTTATAATTTCGAAGCTATTTCAATTTTGGGTAGTGATGAGAGTCTAATGCTTTTTTATTGGGATGGCAATGCTCAATCTTTGGTTGAAGATGTTGATTATTTATTATGGGGCAGTAATACTTATGCTGTTGATAAAACAAACATATCAAATTATTTGCCAGATACTTCATTAGAAAACCAAGTTTATCTTGAAACATCAGGTGAGTATTATCTTTATAATCGTAAATCAAATACTGAAAACGGTGAGAATATAAATGGAAATGGTATTACGGGACATGATGAAACTAGTGAAGATTTTTTAAATTCTTGGGAAATAGTTTTAAGTCCTGGTATAGTATTTGGTTGTACAACTGATACTGCAACTAATTACAATCAAGCTGCAAATGCAGATGATGGGAGTTGTTTTACATCAACACATACAATAGAACAAATAGTAACTAGTGATCCAAATTCTATTGGTAACGGCTATCAAGCAACAATTGCNGGGCTTGTTAAAAGTTTTGATGATATTCGTCCATCAGGTGGTCCTCAAGTTATTGTTNTAGAGGATGAAAATGGGTTTAGAATAGATGCAGTTATTTGGGATTGGGATGTTTTATCTTCATCAATTGGATATATGTTTGATGTATATGATCCTTCAATTTATTCTGTTGGGGCCCTAGGAACAGTTGGAGTTTATAATAATTCTTTCCAATTTGAAATAAGTTCTGAAAATAATATTTTTTTATATAGAGAATATCATCCAGAGGGAAATTTAGTTGAAGATGAGACAATTATTAAAGCTGAAATAGTTACTGCTCCTTATGTTATAATACCATCACTAGGAGAAAGATTAGACTTTAGCTATTCATTTCCATCCAATTCTAGAGTAATTGTGAGGATAATAGACTTAAATGGAATTTTTATAACAAGTATTGTTGATAGATATTATGAAACGGGAGGAGTTGTTGAAAGATATGAAGATACCTCAGANTGGGATGGTAGAAATCATTTAGGTCAAATTGTAAATCCTGGTACTTACCTTATTCAAGTTGAAGCATCAGATTTTCAAACTGGTAGAACTACTACTGATGTTGCTCCTATTGTTGTNGGAGTAAATCATTAATGATTAAATATATAATTATTTTACTATCTACAATATCTTTTAGCTTGTTTTCTCAAAGTTTTTCTAATATTTCTCATATNGGTTCAAAATCAATGGGTATGGCTGGTGCTGTTGTATCAGATATTAATGATTTAGAAACTGTTTTTTATAATCCTGCAGGTTTAATCAATGTTGAACCATATTGTTTAATAGCTGGAACTACAGATTTATATGGTTTGAATTTTCTNAATCATCAATTTTTATCAGTAAGTTTACCTTCNAATTCTGCTTTTTCTTTTCAACAATTAGGAACTAATTCAGGGGGATCNTCAGATAAGAATCTATCATCTGAAAAATCGATTTCTTTTAGTAAAGCATTTTACTTATTAGATGATGCAAATTCAAAATTATCAATTGGTTATAATGTCAATGGTTTGATTTTTTATCAAGCTGAATCTGCAGGTGTAAATGGTGATGGTGTTGGAGGTTTATCTTCAGGAGAAACTACTGTTCTTGGTTTGGATATAGGAGTACATGCTTCGTTAAGAGATAAAATCAGTTTTGGAGCTTTTATTAAAAATATTAATAATCCTTCAATAGGAAAAGGTTCTTCTTCTGCTCCTTTGCCAAGGAGAATGGATGTAGGTTTAACATATAATCCTTTTAATGGTTTGTTTACAACTTTTGCAATTGAGAAAGTTTTAGGTCAGGATCAAAGCTCNTTTAAATTTGGAATTCAATATGATATAGTTGAATCATTATCTTTTAGAACAGGTATTCAAATGAATCCAAATAGATTTGGTTTTGGTTTATCATATAAATTAAATAAAATTGAATTATCATACAGTTTGTTAACACATCATTTATTATCTGCCTCTAATTTATTATCAGTTAAGGTAAGCTTTGATAAATAATAAATTAATAGTTGCTATTTTTATTAGTTGTTTTTTTTGTGCTGAAAAAATAGATATTAACAATACAAGTTATAATGAGTTTTCTTCAATACCTTTATCAAAAAATAAAATTGATGATCTTTGGTCATATGTTATTTCTATTGGAGAAATAAATACAATTTATGATTTATTAAATGTTNCATCANTTGATACTAAAGATATTAAAATACTNAAAAAATACATTGTTATAAATAAAAAAGAATACAACGCTTCTTCAAACTTTTCATATAAAACAGATCAATGGTTGGCATCTGAGGGAAGTTCTGAGGGAATAGCTGAATTATGGCTTGATAGATACTATGATCCTCAAAATATTAATAAAATGAATTTTGATGATTTATCTTCCCTTCCAAATTTTAGTCCTATGGATGTTGTTGCTGTACTCAAGCAGCAACAAAGAGGTGAAATATCAGGTACATTTCAATTAAAAAATTCTCCAGGAATTAGCTACTACGGTTATAAAAATTTATTAGATTTTATAAAATATTCAGATATTGATGATAATAAAGTTAATATAAGATATACTAGTATGGTTAGGACAATACCCTCCTCTTCAAGTTTAGATGAAGATGAAATACCCGTAGACTTTTCTGAATCATCAAATCCTGAAACTTTAGCTAAGCTTTTAATTGGTTACAAAAATTATAATTTTGGAGTATTAAGATATAATCAATTTGGACAATCTTCAAATATATATACGGATAAGGCTTTTTTATCGTTAGAAAAATTGAATTTCTCATCATTCAGATTAGATAAACTTATTATTGGAAATTTTACAGCTGCATACGGTCAAGGAGTTGTTTTTGAATCAACAGATTTTTATCAGCCTAGAAGATCTGGATATAATTTTTCTAAAAGACAAACAGGTATAAGTACTGATTTTACTCGTTCAACTCAATTTGTATTGAGTGGTTTGGCTGCTCAATTTTCAACCAATAAAGTTAGATTATCTATGTTTTTATCAAATGGTTTCCCAAAGAATAATAATATGAGAGATGCTGTTATTAACGCTGATGGTAGTTTTTCTTCATTAATTTCAATGAATCCAAGAATAGGCTTTGGGTATTCAAATAATGAATTAAATAAAATTAATGAAAATCTTATTAATTCTGTAGAAGAATGGACATATGGTTTAAATTTAAGATTTTCGCCAAATATAACATCTAATTTTGGAATTACTTATTATGAAAGCTTGTATGATAGAGTTTTAAATCCCCAAGTAATTGAAACAATTATAGGAGGTGATGGTGATTTAGACGGTTTAGGGATTGATGCTTCAGATTATGATGATTATTCAGGCGATGTTTATTATTTAAATTATATGAGTAATTCTGCTGATCCTGAAATAAATGCAATGTATTCTTCATCTGGAAAATCATCCTTGTGGTCAGATGCAAAATCTTTTAGAAGAGTTATTGGGTATAATTTTAGCAAAGTTATTAAAAATATGGTTATACAAGGCGAATATGGTCAAATGGATTCAGATGGGAAGCTACTTGATAATGAGCCAAAAGCATATGTTCTAAATAGCTATATGCAATTTAATACATTTAATCTTTTAGTTTTATTTAGAGATTATGATATTGATTTTGATAATCCATATCAAAGATCTTTTTCTGAATATAAAAGGTATAAATCAACTATTTTTGAAGACCCTTATTGGCTTGAAGATCCCATTTACTATAATTTATATTCTTCTAATGCTCAGCCTCAAGCTGAAAGAGGTATTTACATTCAATCAAGGTATCAATTTCATGAGGATTTAGTTGGTGGTATACAATGGGATTCTTGGGTTAGAAAAGCTGATGAAGCTCAGTATTTTAGAATTGTAGGCAAACTTGAATGGAGGCCATTATTTAATTATAGGTTGTACTTTAGATATAAATGGCAATCTAGAGGATCTTTTGATATAGCTCATCCTAGCCCTTACTATACAAAAGAGGCAAGAATTAGATTTAAGCTCAGATTATCAAATTATAATAATATGGAGATTTTATATTCCTGGAATTATACAACATTTAGTCCAAGACCAAGATTAACTGGAAGTCCTGATTTATTTGATCAAGAAATGCATATTGGTGATATTGGTTCTCCTGATGGTTCAATTGGATTTTCTTTTGAACATAATTTTGATGAAAGTATGAAATTAAAAACAGGTTTTGTATATGCAGAAGGTTTTATGTGGTATATTGAAGATAATGATTTTAGATTATTTGACACAAATAATGGGCTTGTTCATAGTTGGGTATCATTTAATTTTAAACCTAATCCACTATTAGCCTTAAAATTAAAAGTAAGCCATTCATCCGATCATTATTCAACAACTATTGTTTCAGGTCAATTAGATAATGGTAGTTG
Source organism: Fidelibacterota bacterium (assembly GCA_002693365.1). GTDB lineage: Bacteria > Fidelibacterota > Marinisomatia > SCGC-AAA003-L08 > D37C17. The sequence continues at coordinate 2,077 of NZPQ01000056.1, read as the reverse complement.
GATTGAAAATCCACATGTAATAAATGAAAATTTTAACTATAGGATACAAATAGATTATGCGTTATAAATATTTATACATAATATTCTTTTCGATTATGTTTTCACAATCTTTTTTTAATAGAATTTTACCAGGCGAGGTATATGAAGGTGATGCTAAGTCTATGGCAATTGGTAATTCTTCTTTAACTACATCTCATGGAAGTGGTGTTATTATTTCTAATCCAGCAAAAATTTTATCGTTTAATGAATCGTATATAGTAGATTTAAATATTAATTTTAATTCATTATCTGAACGAAGAAGTATTGTATTTAAAGATGAATGGGAAGAAAGTTTAGGTGAAACAGATTATGTATTTAATCAAAATAATACTTTTAACCATTCTTTTGGTTTTTTATATCAGCATTCTTTGAAAAAAATAAAACTTGGTGTTGGTATTATGTCGAAGCCTTATCTATCTTTTGATTACAACTATGATGAAGAGGTTAGAGGGGATTCTAACCTTGCAGATGGAATAATAGGTATCAATGATCCAGTTATAGGTTTTCACACTTACAAAACCAAAGGAAAAATGGATGTCCAATCTGTGGGATTTTCAGTTTCTTTTAATGATTTCTTGAAAAATTTAACTTTTGGTTTAGGAATCAATAGTTTAAAAGATAGTGTAATAAATGATTCAGTCAAATTATCAGTTATTGATAGCTATTATGATGCAATGAATCTTGCTAATATATCTGATTTTAATAATTCGTATTCTATTTCTGGTGATACTTTTATAAGTATAGGTATTGATTTTAAAATGTTAAATCAGTTAATTCTTTCAGCTTCAATCCAAGAAAGTGCGCTTATTTCTGATGGTACTGAATTAGATTTTTTCTCAAATTCAATATCAAACTATGTTGGATTACCTCAATTTTTTGATTTTGAAAACGAAGAGTTAGTCTTTACATTGAACGGATTTTATTTGAACCTACCAGAAAAAAAGAATATAGGATTACTCTACACACCTAAGTCAAATATAAATATGAACTTAATTTTTGAACTAACAAATCGATATTTTAAACATGATGTAAGTGTTGCTGGGATAGATTATGATGTAAATGAATATAAAATAGGTTTTGAATATTCTCCTATAAATAGCTATCCAATTAGGGCTGGACTAGTCTATAAAGAATCAGTATTTAATGCAGTATCACCAAAATCAATTTTAACTCTTGGAACTGGAATTGATTTTTCTAAAAGTATTACAATGGATGTTGCAATGAATTATTCAACTTACAATTATAAATACTATGATATACTTCCTTTAGAAAATATTTTTGATTATAGCTGTGATGTAATTGATTGTGATACTGTTACAGAAAATAATTTAAGTTTTTTAACAACTTTGAAAGTGGAGTTTTAATATGAAATTATTCTTACTTTTTATAATTTTTAACTTATCATCTATTTATGGGAAGCTTCCAAATGATGTAAGATGGGTAATAGAATCTAGTGAGTATGAAGCTTTATGTCATCAAATATTTAATGACGCAATTTATAAATTAAAAAAGAAGATATCTCCAAATAATTTTTCACTGAATATTGTTAATAATAATTATGCAGTTGTTTTAGATTTAGATGAAACAATTATGGATAACTCTGATTATCAAGTGATGCTATTTGATAAAAATGAAAAATATAATCCAGAATCATGGGATGAGTGGGTTTTAAAAGAAGATGCAAAACTTGTTCCAGGTGCAAGAAAATATTTGAATTTTTTAAGAGATAATAATATTCAAGTAATTTTTCTTAGTAATAGAATGGATAAAAGAGTTGAAGAAACAAAAAATAATCTTAAAAAACTAGGCGTTTTCTCTGATAATGATATATATTTATTGAGATTAGATAAAGCAGATAAAAAAAATGTTAGAAGAGCTGAAATTTTCAATTCAACTGGAAGAATGAAAAATTATAAGAATTTTAAAATCATACAGTATTTAGGAGATGCAATGGGTGATTTTGAAGATCAAAATTTAGATGGATTTGGAATGGATAATTTTGTTTTTCCTAATCCGATGTACGGAAAATGGTAAAGTT
>NZPQ01000055.1 GCA_002693365.1 Fidelibacterota bacterium | reverse complement strand
TAATTAAATCTGAAGTAAATCCAATAAACCAAGCATCTGTATTATTATTTGTTGTTCCAGTTTTACCAGCTATTTTGGGTTGAGCATTTGAAACAGATGAAATAAATGTAGATTTTCCAGCATTAGGAAATCCAACAAGGCCAACATCTGCTAAAACCTTTAATTCTAGTTCTAAATCTAATAATGTACCTTGTTCACCATCATTTGCAATTCTTGGTGCTGGATTTTTATTTGATTTAAATCTAGCATTTCCAAATCCACCATTACCACCCTTACAAATAGTGATTTTTTCATCTTCATTTTTAAAATCATGAATAATTTTATTATTATTTAAATCTTTTATTATGGTTCCAACAGGTACTTTAAGAATTATATTCTCAGCATTTTTACCATGCATATTCTTACCTTTGCCATTTTCACCTGGCTTTGCAAAATATTGTTTTTTATATGAATAGTCTTGTAATGTAGTAAGTTTTGAATCGGAAATAAAAATAATACTACCTCCGTTACCTCCATCGCCTCCAGATGGACCACCTTTGGGTCTAAACTTTTCTCTTAAAAAAGCTATACAACCATCACCACCTTTACCAGATTTAACTGATATTTTAGCATGATCTATAAATTTCATAATTAGAAATTACATATTATCNATTAGGGCTTTTCCAAATTCTGAACACTTTAAAAGTTTAGCGCCACTCATCTGTCTTTCAAAATCATAAGTAACAAGTTTTTTACTTAAAGTATTATCTATAGAATTAATTATCATATCCGATACTTCGCTCCATCCCATGTATCTGAACATCATTTCGCCTGATAAAATAACTGAACAAGGATTAACTTTGTCTAAACCAGCATATTTTGGAGCAGTTCCATGTGTTGCTTCAAATAAAGCTTTTCCCGATTCATAATTAATATTTGCTCCTGGAGCNATACCAATACCTCCAACTTGAGCTGCTAACGCATCAGATATATAATCACCATTTAAATTCATAGTAGCAATAACATCGTATTCTTTTGGTCTTGTAAGTATTTGCTGTAAAAAAGCATCAGCNATAACATCTTTAATAATTATTTTTCCACTAGAAATAGATTCATTCATTTTTTGATCAGCAACTTNTTTACTTTNATTTTCAGCTATTTCATCATATTGAGCCCAAGTAAATACTTTATCTCCAAATTTTTCTTCAGCTATTTCATAACCCCACTTTTTAAAACCACCTTCAGTAAACTTCATGATATTTCCTTTGTGCACTAAAGTTACACTTGATCTATTATTATCAATTGCATACTGAATAGCATCCTGAACAAGCCTACTTGTACCTTCTTTAGATATAGGTTTTATNCCTAAACCACATGTATTAGGAAATCTAATTTTGTTATATTTACTACTAAAATTTTCTTTTAATATATTTAAAAATTTATTTGCATCATCAGTTCCTTGTTCAAATTCAATACCTGCATAAATATCTTCAGTATTTTCTCTNAAAATAACCATATCAATATCATTTGGATTTTTTACAGGTGATGGAACATTATTAAACCATCTAACAGGTCTTAAACAAACATATAAGTCTAATTTTTGTCTTAGTGCAACATTAATTGAACGAATACCTCCACCTATTGGAGTTGTCAGAGGTCCCTTAATTGCAACTAAATATTCACTTATTAAATCAAGAGTTTCGCTTGGCAACCAAGTGTTAGGCCCATACATATCATTTGCTTTATCTCCAGCATAAATTTCTAACCAGTCTACTTTTCTAGTACCATTATAAGCTTTTTCTACTGCTGCATTAAATACATTTACTGAAGCCTTCCATATATCGGCACCAATCCCATCTCCTTCAATAAAAGGTATAATTGGATTATCTGGAACAATTAATTTTCCATTACTATCCATTTTAATTTTTGAGCCAAAAACAGGACTTTTAACCTTATTTGTTTCCATTTATTTATCCAATCACTTAAAATTAATTATAAAATTCATTAATATTTTACGAAAATTGAAATTTAGATTTTTAATAATTTTTTAATTACTTTGCAAACATGCTAATGCNCTAACATAAATAATATCATCAATAGTACAACCTCTAGATAAATCATTTACAGGCTTATTTAAGCCAACTAGAATAGGACCTAACGATTGATAATAAGCTAAATGATTTGCAATTTTATAGGCGATATTGGCTGAATTTAAATCTGGAAAAATAAATACATTAGCATCTCCNGATAATTTAGATTCTGGCATTTTTTTTGAGGAAATAGTAGAATTTACTGCTGCATCAAACTGCATTTCTCCATCGTGAATTATANTACCNTGNTTTTTAGAAAATAATTTAACAGCATCCTGAACTTTAGAGACCTTATAATGTTTAGCACTTCCTTTTGTTGAAAAAGATAAAAAAGAAACTTTAGGTAATTCCTTAAAAACTAAATCATGTAGCTTTGATGCCTGAAAAGCAATTTCGCAAAGTTGNTCTGAATTAGGATCAGGTATAACACCACAATCTGAAAAAGTATATAATTTCTTTCCACATGGAGAAAGCATAAAAAAAACGCTTGAAATCCATTTAGCAGAAGGATGTAAACCAATAATTCTAATCGAAGATCTGATAACACTTGANGTAGTATTCTCTGCACCAGCTACAACACAATCAATATCTCCATTATCAAGAGCCAACAAAGAAAGATTAAGATTAGAGCTCAAAAAATTAGATTTCATTTCTGAAGTCCAATTNTTTGAAAATGGTTTTGATAATATTTTATCAATATACTCTTCACNATTNCCTNTTAGCTGATTAATATTGATAATTTCAAAACCTAATGATAATANATGTTTTTTGGCAGACTTTACTCTTTTATCAGATTCTTCNGGTAAGCAAATTTTTTTATTTTTTTTTAANGCTCTNTNTAAAAGGATTTCTTTAAAATCTAGCATTATATTTTATTTTTTACATGATTAATTATAAGCTTTGGAGCATAATCTTTCACATCACCTCCAAGTGATATAACTTCTTTAATTAATGATGAACTTATNTGNATATATTTTTCATGAGGCATCATAAATATTGTTGATATTTCATCATTTAATTTTCTATTCATAAGTGCCATCTGAAATTCNTACTCAAAGTCTGATAAAGCTCTTAAACCTCTAACTATGATTTTCACATTTTCTTGAACTGCAAAATCAATTAATAAAGAATCAAATATTTTTACTTCAACATTTTGAAATTTATTCAAAACACTTTCTATCATNTCTTTTCTTTCNAATTCATCAAATANAAATTTTTTATTATTATTATCTTTAATTACACCAACGATTAGTTTATCGTAAATTTTTGAACATCTATNAATTATATCNAGATGTCCANAAGTTATTGGATCAAAAGATCCTGGGTAAATTGCTTTATTCATTCGTTCCTCCAAAAAATAAGCTGTGTATTTCCATATTTTTTAATTTTTAAATTTAAATCTGACTCAATTTTTTCTTTTTTACTTTCATAACAAAAAATACCATGTTTTTTAACTTTATTTTCAATATCTAAAATTAAATCAGGAAAACAAAATTTTCCATAAGGTGGATCAGCTACTATTAAATCAAAGCTTTGATTCTGTTTAAACAAATAACTAAAAACATCGCTTTTAATTATTGAATAATTATTAAAATCTATTTTAAGTAAATTGAGATTATCTTTCAAAATATTTAATGCTTTCAAATCAGAATCTACGAACGAAACAGATTTAGCTCCCCTACTCAATGCTTCTATTCCAATTGAACCTACCCCACAAAAAAGATCGAGAACAACTTTTCCACTAAGATCACCTATTATATCAAACATAGATTTTCTAACTCTAGCTTGAGTTGGTCTAATAGATTCAATATTAAAATGTTTCAACTTACGATTTTTATATTTTCCAGCAATAATCTTAATCATTGTAAATAACTAAGTTGTAATAATTTTTATTATTCATCTTTTTTATAAGTTCTAGTTTAAAATTAAACTTATACTTATTTACTAAATCAAAAATATTTATAATCTCAAAACTATTACCAATTATAATCAAATTATCTCCTACTATCTCTTTTTCTATATTAATACTATCAATGTAGTTAATTAAAGTGAATAATTCGTAAATATCAATATTTTTGTTACCTTTAAAACTATCTTTAATTATAATTTGCGAAGATTTTTTATCTACTGAAAAACCTACAAAACTATACTTAGAATAATACAAATCATAATCTGTATAAATTTGATTAGATTGCTCATAGTCTAAAACCAACCTCATATTATTATCTATCATCTCTAAACTAATAATATTATTCATGTGATCCTGAAATATATTAAGGCAATTAAAAATATTTTTTGTACTATTATTTTTCGAACTTATATAAAATGAGTATGAAAAAAATAGTGTTAAAAAAAGTGAAAATAAGATAATAGAATAAAAATATTTTTTATTTTTATTAGAAAATTGATTTTCAGGCGTTTTTTTAGATTCACTAAGAATCTTAGGATTTTTTTTGACTATTGAATTTAGATTACTTTGTATTCCTGGATTACCTAATAAGTTCATTATACATCTAGTCCCTTGAATGTTATTCCATTTTCAACAAATGGCATATATTTCAATAAATCTAAATCATCATATATATCAAATAACTTGTTAAAGCTCAATATTTTAACATTCTTAAAATTCATATCAATTATTCTGTCTAAATCATTCCTAGCCTGTTTCGTTTGATATACATAAATATTAGAAAATCTATGAAAATTAGATTTATTAATTAATATTTCATTTACACAATTAACTAACAATTCTTCATAAATCTTATTTCCAATAAATAATCTTTGTTCATACTTATTGTTTTTTTTATGCAATTCTGCGTAGGCCTTAATTTTATTTAAATCATATAAAACTATTTTATGCTTATTACCCTTGCATATTTTCCAAATAATATATTCATTTTTAATTTGATTAAAATATATTTGTTTTGCACCAATTGCAGCTGAAAAAATATCTACGGATAAATATCTCAAATCGTAACCTAAATTTTTTGAAGATTTTAAAATATTATTTTTTACTTTTTTTGATAAATATATACTCATGTAATGATAAGATTCATCTGAAAATATAGGAAAATAATAATTTAAATGATTTTTACAAAATTGATTACCAAGAACATTATTTTCATGCCAATCAATAATTTCTTTATTTTTTATTTCAGATTTTAAGACTTCTATTTTGGATATTAATAACTGATCACTATTTAAAACTATTGATAAAGATTTTGATTTTGACTTTGACTTAAAAGATTCTAACAAATTTGATAAATCATCTTCATCTTTGAAGCTTAAATTAAAATTTAAATACTCAGAATTAATGATTTTTGGACCTTTTTCAGTAGAAATCCACTCAATACAAAAAAATCCCCTTGATGTTTGAGATATTGAAAGCAAGAAAAAGTCCTATTTTTCTGCCCAGCTTTTAACTCCTCCTAAAATATATTCTTCATTTCCAGGATTATACCTGAAAATACCATATCTTAATTCCCTATCTTTTTTAGATACTGGAGAGGTTATTTTAAAAATTTGGTCATTATCTTTATTATTCTCAATTTCTAAAATAAATTTTTTATTTTTATTTGAATCTGATATTGGGCAATAAATTAAATCGTTATTTAAATGAAAACGTCTTCTAAGATAATTAGATTTTTTTTCAACTCTATCAATACTTTCAAAATTAATAATTTCTCCAAATTTCTCATCATTCTTATATCTATTGAATAATCTTGAGTTAACTAGTATTGTATCAAGTGAGTTTGTTTCACTATTTAACATTGAAATGGTATAAATAGTATCAGTTACTTCATATTTCAATATCTCAATTGAACTGAATGTAGTATCAACAGCAATATGAAAATCAGGATCAACATTAACATTGTAAACTTTATCATTTATAAATATTGTTTGTTTACCTGTAAATAAACTATCCGCTATTAAAGAATCTGTTGCAGCTTCTACTAATGAAAATAGTTCATTGGTATCAGTGGTATATTCTCCCATTAATTCAAAATAAAAATCTTCAGCTCTAGAAATAATATTCATTCTATCTCTTCTAATTTTTTTAAAATTATCTTCTTCTTCCCATATGATTTGAGGAATGAATATCATTAGAGCCATTACAAAAATTGAAATAAAAATAGCCCAATCCAATATACCAACTTTATTATTTTTTAATTTCTGATTCACTTTAAAAAATACTCCTTTTTAATTTTTATTCATTATTAATTTTTTTAAATTCAGTCTCGCTATCTAAATTTAATCTTAAATCCTCTAAAATACTCTTAATTTTATTATTTATTTTATTTGGAATAATAATATTCATTCTTACATACTGATTACCTGATCTATGCCTATTTAATTCATTTATACCTTTATTTTTTAATCTCATAAGCTGACCATTACTAATACCACCAGGAACTTTCATCTTAACAAATCCACTTAATGTAGGAACTTTAATATCAGTTCCTAAAACTGCATCAACATAACTTAAGAAACAATCAATATATATATCATTATTTGATCTAGTGAATAAATCATGATTTTTTTCTTTAAAATAAACAATAAGATTACCATTATGATTTCCAGTAATACTTTTATCTCCTTCACCTTCTAAAGTCATAAAATTACCTTCACTAACACCAATGGGAACATTTATTTTGATTTCAGCTGTTTTTTGAATTCTTCCACCACTNTAACCAAACCCTGANCANGAAGAACATGGCTGAACATTAACAACTTGACCTAANAAAGATTTTTGGACGTANCTAACTTCNCCAGAACCATTACATTTAGAACATTTAACAGGTTCCTCATTTGACTTTTCCCATCTTTTAATTTTTATTGTTTTAGTTGTTCCTTCAAAAATTTCTTCTAANNTTAAAGTAATTGTTATTTTAAGNTCATTTCCTCTTGATGAACTCCTTTGTCTAGAACCTCTATTNCCAAAAATATCNCCACCNCCAAAAATATCACNNAAAGATCCACCTCCTCCAAAAACACTATTAAAGATATCTTCAACATTTATTCCACCTGAAAAACCNTGACCTTGNGAACCAAATTGTTGATATTGCTGATGACCCATTTGATCATATCTATTTTTTTTCTCNTGATCACTTAATACAGAATATGCTTCAGCTGCTTCTTTAAACTTTTCTTCAGATGCTTTATCACCAGGATTTTTATCTGGATGATATTTCATTGCAACTTTCCTGTAGGCTTTTTTTATATCATTATCATTAGCATTTTTGTCAACATTTAATATATCATAATAATCTCTCATAAAACTATTCACTTACAATAACTTTTGCATGCCTTAAAACTTTATCTTTGTACATATACCCNTTTTCATACTCTTCGATTANAATATTAGAATCTTTTTTTGTTTTTTTCATCATGATTGCTTCATGAAAATCAGGATTAAAACTTTCATTTAAAGAATTGTAAGTTGAAATTTCTTTTGACTCTAGTAAGTTCAAAATTTTTGATTTAATCATACTAAAACCATCGTAAATAGATTTATTTTTTATTACATCTTTTAAATTTAATGTTCTATCAATATCATCTAAAATCGGTAGAANAGATTTAAAAAAATCAAAACCTTCATACTTTATAAGTTTTTCAATTTCANTAATTTTTCTTTTTTTATANTTATCAAATTCAGCTAATAATCTCATATGCTTATCTTCAGCATCTTTAATTTGTTTTTTTAAATCNGAAATATTTTGCTTTGATTTTATTTTTTTTGAAATACTTTTTTTCTTTGGGGTTTTCTTTGTTTTTGAAGATTTAACACTCATCACTTATCCTATAATTTATTTATAAATTTTATTTATTGACCTTGTACTACTTATTAACCCTAAAAAAATTCCAAAAAAGATGTTAAAAANTAATATAAAATTATAATTAGCAGAATTGAAATCATAATATGGAAGAATTACATATAATGAAATATTATCTAAAAGAATTAATGCTACTAATGATACTAATGATCCAATTAGACCAACCAAAACTCCATTTATTATGTANGGAACTTTAATAAACAAGTCATTAGCTCCTAAAAGTTTTAAAATATTTATTTCATTTTTTTTGGAATGNANNACTAATAAAATTGTATTAGATACAAAAAAATATGATACTANTATAATNAATAAACCAATTAAAAATGAAAAGCTCAATAAATTTCTTATTGTTCGATCAAATTGCACAACTGCTTCTTCAGGNAAAATAGCGTCNTCAACCCCATCTAAATATTTAATTTCCTTACTAATTTTTGACATTAAATCATATGTTCTGAAATCATCTGAAATTCCAAAAATACCACCCATAGGCAATGGGTTTTGTCCTATTATATTTTTGACATCTTCATTAAATTCATTTTTAAATAAATCTGCAGCAGTATCTTTATCAATAAAAACACCATCTTCAATNCCNTCAATAAATAAAATCTTATTAAAAATTTGTAATGAACTATCTAAAGATAATTNTTCATCAAAAAANACCTCTATTTTATATTCATTTTTAAAATCAGATGTGAATGACTCTAAGTTTACATATANATAGTATGATACCGAAANCACTAGCAAACTAATTCCAATTGTTATAGAGGAAATTAAAGATGGAATTAACGAGCGATATAAAATTTTAAAACCTTCAAATATTAAATATTTTAATTTATTAATAAGCATTAAACCATTCTTCCTTTGCTAAGTTCAATAAATTTTTTATTTCTAGGTTTAATCAAAGGGAAATTATGTGTTGACATTAGAACAGCAGAACCATTTGCAGTAAAAGTTTCAAGTAAATCCAAGATTTCGTCAGAAATATTTGGATCCAAATTACCTGTTGGTTCATCAGCTAAAATTATTTTAGGATTATTTACTAATGCTCTAGCTATAGCAATACGTTGCTGTTCNCCTCCACTAAGCTCAAGCGGATNNGANAATTCGTATCCAGACATATTNACTTTATTNAATGCATCTCTTACCATATGCTTTATATTTTTACTAGATNTTCCNGCTATNCTTAAAGGTAATGCAACATTATCATANACATTCCTATCNTTNAANAATTTAAAATCTTGAAANATCATTCCAATTTCATTTCTAGTNCTNGAAATAGATAAATTACTACTNGATAAAGATATATCTTTATTATTCAAAAATATTTTACCTGAATCTAATTGTAAATCTTTATAAATAGTTTTTAAAATTGTTGATTTACCAGCCCCAGTTGGGCCCATAATAAAAACTAGTTCACCAGGTTTAACCTCAAAGGAAATATTGAAAATTCCTATATTTTTTTTATAAGTTGCCGTTACGTTATCAAATTTAATCATGAAAAATATGCCTAATTGACTTTGTAAAAATTTAAATATATAAAAACAAAATATATACTAATAAATAATAAACTAAAAATTTTACTTATTTTTTTAAAAAATAGTATTAATAAAAAAACTAATAATGTCAATAAAATCATGAAATTATTAAAAATTAAAATAGAATTATAACTAAAATATATTTCTTTTATAATACTTGATAAACCAATAGCAAAAACAATATTAGCAATATTCGAACCAATAATATTTCCTAAAGAAATATCAATTTGTTTTTTAAGTATAGAATTAATTGAAACTACAAGTTCTGGCAGTGATGTCCCTAAAGCAACTATTGTCAAACCTACTACCAAGTTACTTACACCCAAGTTATATGATATTCCTATAGCACCATCAATAAAAAGATCTGAACCAAAATAAATCAAAATTGAACTAAAAACTATCTTTAAAATTGGATAATCTGATACAGAATGGTCAATCTCATTAAAATCTTGATTATCTGTATAAATAATTGACAATAAAATATAAATAACAAATAATGAAATTAGAAATAAACCAAAATAAATTGATATCGTCCCATTTTTTAAAGAAAAATAAAATAGAAAGGTCAACAACATTAAAAAACAAACATGAAAAATTAATTTATTATTTTTTTCAAAATAAATACTCCTAAATAATAGTAAAACACCTAAAACTAAACTAATGTTTGCTATATTAGAGCCAATAATATTTCCTATAACAATATTTGAATTATCATTCATATTTGCAACAATACTAACAACTATCTCTGGTAAACTCGTTCCAAGTGCAACGATAGTGCTACCAATAAAAAGTTTTGATAAATTTAATCTTAAAGCTAAAACAATTGAATTATTAATTAACAAATCTGATCCATAAAAGAGCAAAAAACATCCAATTAAAAATATTAAATATGGGTTTAAAAATAATGAGTCAAGCATATAAATTATTCTCTTTAATATACTTTATAATTTTTGAATTTAACATTGAAGTAATATTTTCAAAAGACTTATTTTTTAAATTTTGTCTAATCGTACTAGAAGATACCATTATTTTAAAATCTTCAATAAATTCAATATTATTGAATAAAGTTTTATCTAAAAATTTATTTTTCGATAACTTCCTATTAAAACATATAATCCTGACATTATTTAAAATAAAATCTATATTTTTCCATTTTTTTAAATTTAATAATTGATCGTATCCAATTATCATTGTTAAATCAAAATTTTCATATTTTTTCTTTAAATGTTTGATAGTTAGATAAGTGTAATTTTCAGAAAAAGATTCAAATTCAAAATTACATATTTCAATTTTTTTGTTATTGAATAGAATATTCAACATTTGTTTTCTATGTTTTTCCGAAGCAAATGGAAAAAGTTTTTTATGAGGAGACTTCCTATTTGGTACTAAAACAATTTTATCACATTTATTTAAGCAATAATCAACAATTAATTTATGACCATTGTGAGGGGGGTCAAAAGTTCCACCGTAAAAAAATATTTTCATTTTAAATATGATAAATAATAAGATTCATTTTGGTCAGATTTCAAAGAGCCAATTAAATTATTTGATTCTTCAAAACTAGTACTATCAAGAAAATTATTTTTATATTTACTAATATAATCTTTAGCTTTTTCAATATCCTCTAGACAATAAATTATAGCAATATTTGTTAAAGCATCATTAACAAATTCAGTATCATAATATTCGTTTACAATATTATCAAAATAGATTAATGCTGCATCAAGTTCTTCTATTTTCACATAGAGCTTAGCTGTATAAAAATCTTTTTTAGCTAATTTGGTTCTCAAATCTAATATCATTACTTCTAAATCAGAAGAATACTCATTCATTGATTTTTTTTCTATAAAATATTGCAACTTTTCAATTGCAATATACGTATCTGATTGATCTTTATTATATTCTAACGAAATATTAAAATAACATTTACATAGCATAAATTGTGATTTTTTTACAAGTTCTTCAACAGTATCATTTCTTGTTAAATATTTATTATATTCAATAATTGATTGATTAAAATCATTTAAATAAAAATAACATTCAGCAATATAGAATTGTGCCAGAGCAGAAAATTCAGATAGAGGATCATTAAATAAAATATAATTTAATTCATCAATAGCCCTACTATATTTTTTGTTTTCAATTAGACTTTTAACAAAATCTATTTTATTATTACTTGTATCATCAGAAACAATATATGAACTACAATTTGTTAAAAATAAAAAAAGTATAACTAAATAAGTATTTTTTACCATTGAATTGAAAACTCTAATCCACTTAAATTAATATTATCATCATAAATTGGCTTTGTCATGTAATTAAAATCTGAATTATTGCCTGCTAAATTTACAATAAATGCATCAAGCATGCTAACAGCATGATTAATAAAAATAAAAGTTAAAGCATTTTCTGCTATGTCATAATTTTTATTTGCCTTGTCTCTTAATTCATATTGATAATATCTTTTATTATCTGTGTATGCATTTTCTGTATTATTAGTTAAAAGGACATAGCTACAACTACCGTATTCATTTATTGTCTCTTGATTACATTCTCCATCTCTAGTATCATCCCATCCAGCGAAAAATAAATCATACTTACTTATTCCTTCATAAAAATCATGATCTTTATTCACTTCTGCATCATTAAATTCATTGGTTAAACATTCTTGATTATTCAAAATAGCTTCACTGCAAACAGAAGAATATATATTTTCAAACCAATCATCACCATTGGAATTATTAGTTCTTCTTAAAAAACCATCTAAATAAAACTCAATGTGATGAGAGTCATTCCAAGGATAGAAAAAATTATTATCAGGGTCAAGCATAACTGAATTAACAGGATTTGTCTCATCAGCATAAATGCTTATATCTCTTATCCATTTATCAAAATGCCAATGATTATTGGCAAAGTTCTTATATTCTAGAACATAATTATCTCCTCTATCTAAATATTTTTGACGTTTTGAAATATTAATTAATTCTATTGCTAAATAGGCAATACCTCTTTTATAATTTTTATTATATATCTGACCTGCTCCTGGTAAAACAGCTGACAGAGCTAATGCAATAAAAGGATTATTGCGTGATTCAAAACTTGAACTTTTTAGTAAATTTTCATTTTTTAATGTATTATCAAATGAATACGACTGCAAAAATGAAATAATAAATAAATATATTAATACTTTCAAAATAACCTTTAATTAAAATCAAATAGAATCTTTAAATATTGTTTACCTTTACTTTCCCAAGGATCAGATAAAGGAATATGATATTCATAGGTTAAAGCTGTTGGGTAAGAATAAAAAGAATAACCTAACAACTTGATTTCAACTCCTAAAGAATATTTATATGCTTTATAACGTTCTTTTAAATCTAAAATATTTTTTCCACTTTGTGTAAAGTTATTATCATCATATTTTGCATAAATATCTGGATAAAGGTAATACTCAATTGATTCGGGTATTAAATTTGAATTATCTAAAGCATCCATAGATTGAGATAAATCTAAATATTCTTGAATACTAGCATAATTATTACCATTTATCTCTAATTCAATATTTTGAAAGTCATTTAAAATATCATTAGACATTTCATCTGTATCATAACCTATATTACCAACAATTATTTTACCATCAAAAGATTTACCTATTTGATGCTTAATACCAAGTGCCAAACTATTTAAATACATATGCGCTACCTTAATTGCTTTTTGATTAAATACAGGTATATTCAATTTATTTGAAAAAATAATTTGCCTTGGTCCTTGTAAGGTAGGTTCATAAAACGTATATCCCTGTAAACCTTCAAGTCCTCCTCCAAAAAAATATAAAAAATCATCAACTTTATAATTTGATAAATGAAAATATTTAAAATTATTAGTAAAAGAAATATTATAATTAGAATTTAATAACCAATTGTTTGATAATTCTAATTTATATCTAAATGTATTATGAGATGTAAGAGATTCAATAAATCCTCCATAGTCTTGATTAACTTTAAATTCTTCAAAAATAGAATTTAATTCGTATGAGATTGAGGTCTTTATATTAAATCCATTTTTAGGGATCATATGGTATAAATAATGAGGCTTTCTACCATCATAATTATATTCTAAACTAAAAACATGAGCTCTGAAATAATCATAGGCTCCTTTTCCATAAATTGAATTAGTATTTGGTCCATTAAAATTATACTCTTGAATTTGGGTTGCACTATAAAACTGTCTATATTTTGAATAGGTATACTTTAACCAGAACTTATGATTTTTAATAATAAATCTATTACCGATATCAGCTGAAAAAAGTTGATACTTATAATCAACATTCCAATTTATACTTGGTATTACTTCTCCACTACTATTAATGTATGCATGGGATCGCGCCTTATTTCGTGTAATCCAATAAAAATTAAAAAAATAACTACTTTTATACTGATTATTATCAAATAAAAGGAATAAATCTATATCTTTATTAGAATTAAAACTAATACCACTTAGAATTGAACTTTTATTTAAAAAATCATTATCAAACAAATATAAACCAGGTTTAAATGTATCATAATCATAAGTTATTCTTGGCATAATAAATGGTCCTGAATTTGATGTTTCATAATTTTTTAAACTTAATTCATTTTCATTAATTAATCTTGATGAAACAGAGATTTTATCTGACTTAGGATTTATATAATAACTACTTTTTTCTTTAAAACTATTAAAGTCAGATCTATTTTCATTTAAATTACTATATCCAATTTTATTATCGTAAAAATTTATTTTATCTAAAATTGCTATTTGATACTTACCTTTTTCATAAAGACTAAAGACTACTGTACCATCATTTGATATATCAGGCATAAATGCACCTCCTAAAACATTTGACAAATAATTTTTTTTATCATTTATCAAAACAAGATTAAATATTCCATATTTATCATCTGAATAAATCAATTGATTATTGTTTAAAGTAGGATCTCTACTGTCCCATTCGTTAAAAATATAATTATTTATTTCTTTTGTTTTTTTATCTAATGAAAATAGTTTTCTTCCATGATTTTCAACAGCATCAAAAATAATCAAACTATCATTGCTTGATATAGAAAAAATCTGTGTTCCATCATCAAGATTTGTAACCTGTTCATAATCTGAATAATCACCTTTACTTACAAATATATTTGATGTTCCATCATAAGTATTTACAGCATAAATTTGATTAGTTTTTTTATCAAAATGTGGAGAAAACAATCTTAAGCCATTTGTTAATCTATTTTGTTTTTTTTCAATGAAATCGTAAGTATATAAATCAAAAAATTTAGAACCATTAATGTTTGGCTTGCTAATTTTAGAATAAACAATTAAAGAATCATTAATCCAAGATGGAGAAGTTTTAACTCCAGAAGCAATTTTCTTTGAGACTGAATCTTCTAAACAGTAAATATATAAATCAGTCTGGGTAAAATAATCATTTTCTTTGTTTGATAAATATGCAATTTTTAAACCATTATTCGAAAACGTGGGATGAATATTTGTTGTTCCATTATTTTCAATAATAAAGTAATTTTTCATATCTTCAATATTTTTTAACTGTTCTTGATATATTTTATTAAGTTCTATTTTCCAATCATTGTAAATATCATAACCTGATACACCAATAGAATTTTTTAAAGCTTTATTTATTGATAGAACAAATGGTTTAGATAGTTCATCTGTAATTTTTTTTAATGACTTTTCTCCATATTTTTTTACAATAAATTTTGTTAATGAAAAACCTTGATTATATGTTGACTCATTNCCAATNCCTTTTTTACCAAANATATTCATTTGATCAAATGATANAAGATTATTNTTAATNATTCTATCTCTCAATATCATATCTCTTATAGAATCCCAATAATCATAATTTGCTCCATCAAACATATATTGAGCAGTNCCTTCAGCAAACCATGGAGGTACTGTTGTACCTGGGATAGGATAACTTACTACTTGATTTGGATATCCGTATAAAACATCTTCTCTTTTTTCATTTTCATATGATAAAACTTGNAAATAGGTACCTGGTATATTNCGTGAATATTTCATTGATGCACCAAGCTGAACAATGTGAGTAAACTCATGAGTTATAACATCNTGTAACCATCTATGAGATCCCCTTAAATCATAATCTAAAGGTTTTGCCCAAATTATAATTTTGTTATCATAAAAATATGCTGCACCATTAGAATAATCATCAACATCTTGTATTACAATATAAGTTTTGCTTTCTGGATAGAAATCATAGAGATTGGTTATTTTATCATAAATTTTTTCAACAATATCTAATGCTTCCACTGCACTTCTTTTTGTTTCATCATGAAAACAAATAATAAAATGATCAGTNTCAAGTTCTTGCCAATTTAACTGNGGATGATTATACCAATTAATTTGAGAANGTAAATTANAAGAAAAAAGAATTANANATATAAAATACTTANTCATCTTANNACAACAATCTTNATTAATTTAGACTCATTAAAATCAGATTNAAATTCTGCAAAATATAATCCAGAATTCATTCTTGATGCNTCCCACAAAATTTCATTAAACTCATTTTGAACTAAACTACCAAGGCTTAGATTTTCAACTAAAATACCAGCTGCATCAAAAATTTTTATATTAACATTATTTGAATTATGTACAAAGAATCTGAACTTAGTTAATCCGTTTATTATTGGATTTGGATAATTATATACTTTTGATAAATCTACCCCAATTAAATTTGGTGTTAAGCCCTGTCNATTAATAGGCCCAGAAACNACTGAATTATTTAAAGTATTTGANTTGGTATTAAACCAAAAAGAACTATTANAATTATAATTATCAAAAATAAATATTTTATTNCCATTAATTAAAGCTGCTTTATTAANATCCCCCNAATTTGGAATAATACTTAAATCTTGNTTTTGATTGTAATCAGGNATGTTTANAAGTATATTACCATTATTATCTATTATTGATATTGATTGACCATTTCTACATATAATCTCTGGTTTATTATCATTATTTAGTAAATCCACAATTAATGGAACATCTTTGAAANTNCCATTAATTGGAAAGCCAGANCAAGATGACTCATTTGAGTTNAAACAATNNAAANTATTATTTTTAATTAATAGTTTTTCATCATATCCATCCTGGTCTATATCTCCAAGAGATAGAGCGTCTTCAACTTCTTCAAGTTGCTCAAGATTATTAAAAAAACCAAAAGGATTAGATGTACTATTTAATAATTCTTCATTNTATATTGAAAAAATTGAATTTTCAACNAGATATAAATTTTGATTTAAATCAACTAAAATTCTTGAATCTGCATTAACAACACTTAAATCCCCAAAAAATAAATCATCTTGATTTAATTGAACAATATCTTCATCAAAACATAACCTATAAATAATATTTGATTTATTATAAAAAACACATCCATCACTATTACCAATTACCAAAATATCACTATCTATATAATTAACATCAAAAAATTGATTATAATTATTTCTAACCTCAACAGTCATACTTGGACTTATATTATCTTTAATTTCAAANGNAATGTANGAATCATTATTATTTTTAGTATTTGAATTTGGTATACTTTCACTATTAAATAATATAGGGTTATTTAGATAATTTTGATTTTCATAACCTTGATAATTAATATATTGATAAAAATCATTTGAAGAATACCAAAAATCTCCTTTGCTTCCCTTTGAAAAATCGGTAAATAAATAATAATTAGGGTTNCCTATATGNTTTATNCCATCACCTTCTTCNATNGAAATAGATTTATTCATNAAATCATTATTNACNCCNGTTATATATTGATTTTGTTCTGGTTCATCAATATGCCAAATCAATACACCTGAACCAGGAAGACCATAATCATAATTTTTAACACTCGTAATTACATTATAAGTAGGATTAATTTCAAAAATATCATACCCATTTGAAGAATTAAAATAATTTAAAATATCAAAAAAATTTAAAAACTCATCATTTTCTTCAACATAATTATCATCAAATTCATTTTCATAGTTAATAATATCTTCTATTGACATGTTAGAATATTGTCCAGGAACATCTAATCTATTATTTCTATTTTCTAAAAGGAAATACTCGTTTTCAGAAATTGGAAACTTATATATAAAATCAGCCTCATCACTTACATTTAATATATCTATTTCTAAAAACTGATTCTGAGAAAGATTTTCATTATTTTCAATTACATCAATCCATCCTAAAACATTTTCTGATTTATTTGATCTTGTCCAAGGGTTAGGTCTGGGAGGAATTATACCATTCATATTTGACCAACCAACATCCATTAATCCAAATTTTCCAATTCTAGTATCTCCTGTTTCTGTATTTGACATAAGTGGAAAACCAAAATGGAATCCTAACAAATGAGCAAACAAACCCGTCATACCAATTTGAATATCACAATATAAATTAGATAAATCATTTTGTTGAATAAAACTCAAAGGGAAAATATCTTCAATAACATCATAGAAAATCCAATTCAATGTTTCTGGTAAAACTAAACCTGATTTAATATTATTATTATAAAGCCATGATAATGAAGATACTTCTTCTAACATTTCTTCATCAATGTAAGCACTTCTTATATCATAGATTGTAGGATCAAAATCCTGAGATGCTTCCTGTCCTAATCCTGCATGGAAAACAACAAATAAGATATCATTTAAATTGATATTATTGTTAATTGTAAATTCCTCAATATCATTTGATGCAAGCTCAAGTGAATCAGAAAATAATAAACCAATTTTTTGATCAGATGTTGCATAAAATGCCATTGGTTGATTTAACTGGTATTGATTTTGGATTACATGTATTTCAAAAGATATAAAATTATTTGTAATTGATTCATAATAATTTTTGACACTTTCCATCTGCAAGCTAAAATATTCATGATTATGTGGTGGTAAATCAATTACCAGTTTAGAATTCTTATCACACCTTTTGATATTTGGATAATCTATAAAATTTAAATTTTCAGTTATTAAAAACTTACCATTACCTGAAGTTTCAGGATTAGCATCTTCTTCAAATTCTACCATTATTCCTACAAGATGAGTAAAATTTGAATTTCTTGGACTTAAATTAATTTTTGAATTATTAACTTTTAAATCAATATTTTTTGAAAAACAAAAATGAATTATCAACAAAAAATAAAAAAAAAATTTATTCAAACTTTACAATCCCATAGATAACGAGAAAAACATAGTATTTTCTCTTGGATGACCTTTATCACCTGCAGTGTAACCAAAATCAAATCCATAATTATTAAAATTTAAACCTGCACCAAATGTTGGATTCTTAATATCTCCTTGTAAATCATATATAAAACCAAGTCTCATAACAAAATTTTGAGTATATTCCCATTCAAGACCAAAATTATATATCATCTCTTCTAATTCATCTTTAAACTCACGTTTATCGCCTGTTCCCTTTTCAAAATTACCATGTGCATTATAAATACCATATTCTGAATCATTAAAGTTATATTGACCATTATCATTTACTTCAACATCAAAATGTGCTTCTCCATATTGAGGTGATTCTACAACTCCATTTAATTCTTGATTATCACAAATATAATTTTGATCAAAATCACATTCTGGATCAAAAATATCAAAATCACCTAGTCCATCTTGCGGCATATCTATATATGATAATTCATCAAAGTTTTCATTTACATTCATTATCCAAGTTGGATCATTAAATGAACCTAAATTAGTTGGTTCCATATATGACTCTCCATTTGAATCATAACACAGAGAATAACCATGCCAATCAACGTTTACACCTTCAGCATAAACACTTCCACCATATGGTTCATAAACTTCATTACAAAAACCATTATAATTTGGAACATATATAATTTGATCATCCATTTTACTTATTTTACCTGAAAGTGCTGAAGGATTATTTTTAACAAACCAATCCAAAGATGTTAAATATTGACCATCTATTGCAGACAAATTATTATTTTCAATATCATCAAACAAAATACCATCACTCCAAAAATCTGCATACTCTCCTAATGCATTATCCAAACTTGATAATGTTGCATATAAATTCTCATTATTTATATAATCAAAATTTGCAATTTCATAATAACCACCAATTCGATTATCTCTAGAAGTTCCAAATGAAGAGACAATATCTTTATCAATAGTTGATTGACCACATGGGTCTTCACAAAGATCGTAATCTCCACCATAATACCAATCATCTAGCCAGGCTGTAATAACTCCCTTGTACCATGGATCAATATGCGATTCTTCTTTACTTCCACTAATTATACCATCTCCATTCCAATCCATTGCTGGATAAGATGCCACAAGTAATTTATTAGCATCAAATAATAAATTTATTCTGTTTATACCATCATCATATATTTGTGAATAAATTCCAAATTTCATATTTGTTGGAGCTGGATCTGCTTGCTGACTATCAATAAAATCAATAGGAGGTCCTATGTTTTGAATTGAAAATCCAAACTGATGATTCATTTTTTTACCAAATTTCTGTAAATATCCAATATCAAATGCAAAATCCGTTGAATATGGATCTCCTGTTTCGCCTTGAACCACATCATCAGCTAATTTTTGATAAAAAACTTTGAAATTCATTCCCACAGATTTATCCTCAGATATTTGGGTACCATAACTTAAATTAAAAGCCATCATATAACTTTTAAATAAATTAGTCGCATTTCCCTGTGCGTCCATACCTTGCTGCTCACCTAGATTTAGATAAATCAAATGACCACCGAATGTTCCTAAACCTGGAACTGATTGCCTATAAGCTAAAAAATCATAAAAAATGTCATCTGCTAAATTTGGAAGCCAATTAACATGCTGCATAACAACTTCTCTGCCTCTTAAAAATCCTAAGCCAGCTGGATTATAATAAGAAGCATATGCATCATCTACCTTCGCAACCTGAGCTTCTCCAGCACCTGCAGCTGAAGATCCTGGATTAATTAATAAAAAAACTGCACCTGCTTCTCCTACAGCAAAAGCCTTTGTAAAAAGTNATATTATTANTAAAAATTTNATTTTATTCTTCATTTTATCTCCTATTCATATTTAAAAAAAAACCGGGCTATACTAAACCCGGTCAAGATTATAGTATTGCCAATATGTTAACTATTAAAAAAAATATTTTTTCAAATTTAGTAACCTATTAACAATAAACTATAAATATACTCCTTTTTAAATACTTTTCTAATTTATATAAATCTAACTATATATACAAACTCTATTATTTATAATACTCAAGTGATTAAATGTTCCTATTTCTTTTTAGCTTCGAACCAGGCTCTTAAATACTTTGTTGGATTTTCTTTAACATCTTCTAATAATAGTCGTGCNTCTAAAACTAGACCATTAACATTTTTATATAGCTCATCATCATTTAACATTAATGATAAAGTACCATCTCCNTTATTAAGATTTTTTACAATAAGATTTATATCCAATAATATATCATCAATTTCNGATGAAACTGAGGGCATTTTTTCCATAAATAAATTGAAATTATCAATAGAACTAATTAGTTTATTTTTTTCATCATATAATAAANTATTAAGATTTTCTGAAATTTGTTCAATATTTGAAATAAAATTACTTAAATTTGTTTTATCATCATCTGAAATCATATTTTTATTATTTGATATAAACTCTTCTAATTGTTTAGTAGCAGATTCAATATTNGANATAGTATTAACTATTTGATTTTTTTGTTCATTACCAAAAGTTTGATTTAATCTGCTTGCTACATCTCCAATATCTTTNGTAAGTGAAGCAACCTCTGCATTTTTACCAGCTATAGTTTCATTATCTAAAATAAATTTATCGATATCTTTNCCTGGATATATTGAAATAAATTTACTTCCCATTANATCAGTTTGAGTNATTTCTATTTTTGAATCAATAGGAATTTTAAATGCAAAATTATTATCAATAGTTAATTCTACTGCTATTTTTTCTCCAATAATTTTTGTNCCAGTAACTCTTCCAATTCTCTTNCCNAACATTCTAACATCATCACTTATATCAAGACCTTGCAANTCATTAAAAACAACATTAAAAGAAAAGTTTGACTTCTGAAAAGACTCATCTTGTAAAAATTTTATTCCATAGAAGAAAACTAATACTGATAGAAAAACAACTATTCCAATTATACTTAATTTATTATATTTCATAATATCACTCTTTACCTAATATAAATGATTTTATATATTTATCTTTAGAAGAATTTAATTCTTTAGGTGTGCCATCAAAAACAATTTTACTTTTATTTAACATAATTACTCTAGAGGCAAATTCATTTACAATTTTTAACTCATGAGTTACAACTACAGAAGTTATTTTTTTATTTTGCTTTATTGAATTCATTAAACTAATTATTTTGCCTGTATTTATTGGATCTAAGCCAGTGGTTGGTTCATCATAAAGAATATATTTAGGTTTAATGGAAATAGCTCTAGATATTCCAACACGTTTCTTCATTCCTCCTGACAAATCATCTGGAAATAAATGTTCTACATTTGACAAATTAACTTCNTTTAATGATTGTGTAACTCGCTTATTTTTTTCAAGCATATTTAGTTTNGTATTATTATCGAGTGAAATCAAAATATTATCCTTTATTGATAATGAATCAAATAAAGCACCAAATTGAAAAACCATTGACATATTTTTTCTAACTGACTGAAGATCACTAAATGAAAGTTTATTAATTATTTTTCCATCAACAACTACATCTCCATTATCAGGAATGATTAAACCATTAAAATGTTTTAGTAAAACACTTTTTCCCTCACCACTTTGACCAATTATTGCAACAGATTCTCCAGATTTAATTTTAAATGATATATTATTTAATATATTTTTAGATGAAAATGATTTTGAAATATTTTTAAATTCTATCATAATAATAATGCAGCTAATATATAATCTAATAACATTATTGCAACACAAGAAACCACAACACTAGATGTCGTAGATTTACCTACTCCAGCAGCACCACCTTTAGTATAGTACCCATAAAAACAGGAAATAGAAGTAATAGCTATCCCAAAAGATAAACCTTTAATAATACCATACCATGCATCCCATGGTTTAAACCAGGTCTTAAAACCTTTCATAAATTGATAAGTATCAATATCTAATGAAAAAGCTGCAGCAAAAACACCTCCAGAAATGCCAAAAACATCTGCAATAATTATTAAAACAGGAAACATAATAATTCCAGCAAAAACTCTAGGAAATACTAAATAAGCAATTGGATCAAGAGATATAGATTCTAAGGCATCAATTTGTTCTGTTACACGCATTGTTCCTAGTTCAGCTGCTATCGTAGCTCCAATTCTTCCAGCTAAAACTAACGAAGTTATAACTGGAGCAAGCTCTAACAACATTGTCTCGCCTACTAAGCTTCCAATAATCCATTTTGGTGTTAATGTTGACTCCATCTGATAAGATGCTTGAACTGATGATACCATACCAGTAAAAAAACTTGTTAAAATAACAATTGGAATTGAATTTGTTCCTATGATAATCATTTGATCAATTGAATTAGATAAATATACTGACCAAGAATTATATGATCTAAAAACATTTACTATTAACATAATAAATCTTCCAAATTCCTCAAAAATAGATAGTATCTTTTTAAATGGATATTTAATTAATGAATTCATATTATATAATAGCGTAAATATAAATCAGAACGAAAAGAAATATTAAATAGTTGAATATAAAGAAAAAGAACTACATAATTCTTTTACTGATGATTTTACCTTTTTGATATTTTGTTCATCATTGATATTTGATAAAACAGAATCAATAAAATTAGCAATTTTTTTCATCTCTTCAATTCCCATACCTCTTGTAGTAACCGCTGGTGTTCCAATTCTAATTCCACTTGTAACCAATGGAGATTTCTCATCAAAAGGAACCATATTCTTATTTGCTGTTATCCCCGCTTCTTCAAGTTTTTTTTCTGCTAATTTTCCTGTGATATTCTTATTTGACAAATCAATTAAAACTAAATGAGTATCTGTCCCACCAGAAACTAAATCATATCCTTTTATCTTCATTTCTTCAGCTAAAAATTTAGAATTTTTAACAATATTTTCACAGTATATCTTGAATGTTGGCTCCAGAGCTTCCTTAAACGCTATTGCTTTTCCAGCTATTGAATGCATTAGAGGACCACCTTGAATTCCAGGCATAACGGATTTATCAAGGAGTTCTGAAATCATTTTTACTCTTCCAGATTTTGGAGCAGTAATTCCCCATGTATTTTGAAAATCTTCACCTGCCATAATTATACCACCTCTTGGACCACGCAATGTTTTGTGTGTTGTTGATGTTGCTACATGACAAAACGGCCATGGAGAGGGGTGAACTCCAGAAGCAATTAGGCCAGAAGGGTGAGCAATATCTGCCATAAGATATGCACCTACTGTATCTGCTATTTCTCTAAATTTTTCAAATTCAACATATCTTGGATAGGCACTTCCTCCACAAATTATTAGTTTAGGCTTATGTTCTTTTGCAATTTTCAATACATTATCAAAATTTACTCTACCTGTATTTTTATCTAATCCATAAGATACAAAATTGTAAAATTGTCCAGAAAAATTAACCTTACTTCCATGGGTTAAATGACCACCGTGCGCTAAGTCTAAACCTAAAACTTTATCTCCAGGATTCAGCATTGTTAAATAAACTGCCATATTTGCTTGCGAACCTGAATGAGGTTGTACATTTGCATATCTACAATCAAATAACTTTCTTAATCGTTCTCTAGCAATATTTTCTACTTTATCGACNACNTCACATCCACCATAATATCTCTGTCCAGGATAACCTTCAGCATATTTATTTGTTAAAATACTACCCACAATATTTAGAACATTTTTACTAGTAAAGTTTTCAGATGCAATAAGCTCTAAAGTATTTTTTTCTCTAGTTAACTCTAGTTCTAAACATTCGTATAATTCTAAATCATATTTTTTGATATTTTCCATATTTATATCTCTATTAATTTAATTCTTTTCAAATGACGGCCACCTTCAAATTTTGTTTTAAGCCAGGNTTCAACAATATTAATTATTTCNGAGTATTCTGTCATTCTTGCTCCTAAAGCAAGAATGTTTGCATCATTATGTTTTCTNCTCATTTCAGCATGAGCTTGTGAAGTACATAGCGCTGCTCTTACTCCCTTGACTTTATTAGCTGCAATAGAAATACCTATGCCACTGCCACAAATTACAATGCCCTTGTCAACAGTATTTTTCGAAACTAGTAATCCTACTTCATGGCCAAATGATGGATAATCAACAGAATCTAGGGAGTTAGTACCTACATCCACTAAATTGTATCCTTTTTCAACTAAATATAATTTTAATTTTTCTTTTTCATTAAATGCTGCATGATCACAACCTATAGCTATTTTTTCATTCATACTAATTCACCTTTTTGAGCTAACTGTTCTACTTAACCATTTATAACAATCAGAACCCTTTAAATTTGAACAATCATTACTAGATGGGGATAATTCGTTAAATTTCTCAGCATTTAAAAACCAGTCACCTTTTGTTGTAACAAAATCCTCTAGCTGATCTTTATAAACTTTAGCATTCAAGTAACCGTTTTCATAAGAAGTATTATAATCTTCCCAGGCTAAATCATAAACCAACCTATCACAAAAATCAATTTCATCATTAATATTATACTCAACTAATGCAACTAATAGCTCAGCTCTTTGAAAATAGGATTTTCCAGGAGATGTTTTTAATGCAATAGCTTTATTAACCCAGTTGTATCCTTTTTTAAACTCACCTATTGCAATACATACATCTGCTATATCTAAAAATGTATTAATATTTTTATTATCAATTTCACCTAATTTTTCTAAATATTGTAAAGCCATTGATTCCTGATAAGAATTTATATATGCATTAGATATAACTTTTAGTAATCTTTTATTATTTGGATTATAAACCAATAATTCGTTACAAACATCAATAGCTAAATCATTTTCGTTTTTTTCAATTAATCCTTCAGCATAATCCAGACCATACTGTAAATTACTTTTATCATTGTTCCATCTTTCTTTATCAATCTCAACTTCATCTTTACCTAATTTACCATAAGCTATTTTCTTTTCTGATAAAGCTTTTTTATTTTCAGTATCTATTGATAACCAAACTTCTAAAATTCTAAGTTGTTCTTCATACATTTCATTTTTTTTATAAGTTTCATTCATACGCTCTAAAGCTCTAACATTCTCTGGATTAATTTCTAATAAACGTTCAATGTAATAAAGTTGTTCTTGCATATTATTTAATTTTCCTGCATTCCATGCAGCATACTCTAAAAGGACTTCATCATTTGGATTTTTTTTAAGACCTTTATTAAAAGCCCATGATGCACTATCAAGGAGGCCTAATTCAACAAAAGATCTTCCTAAATATCTATACATTTTTTTATCGTTTTCTGTTTCACAACCACAATAGATAGCAGTTTTATACTGATCTACACATCCTCTATAATCTTTGCCCTTCCAATTAGTAGATGCAAAACTTAGAAAAAGACTACAGTCTGTCTCACCATCAAAATCCATATCACATTGTGGCTCAAAAACCTCTTCATAATCTTCATATGTAAAACTAAAACTAAATATTAAAAAAGATACCAAGAAATACTTGTACATTTATTTTTTCCTTTCGTTAACAAACCATTTTTCACCGCTTATTAAAGATAAAACAATTTGATAATAATCTTCATCACTATAAATATTGTTGGAAAAACTCTTTTTCCCAAATTTAAAAGATACATCTAAAAAGTTTTTAGTCTTAAAATAATTTATTCCGTAACCTAAAGTAAAACCTTTATCTGATATATTATAACCAGTTAAATCATATTTTTTATCAAAAAAACCAAATTTAAATATAGATTTATTAATTTCTGAGTTCGACTTTTTATAATCTACAAAATATGCTCCAATATGGTTTGATTTAATATTATCAATATTATTATTCAAAATATTCAAAAAATCATAAGTATTAAACGAATTATAATAATGATTTTCAAATACTAGACCTATATTATTATTTAATTGGTATTTTAAACCAAAATCTCTTTCAAATAAATTGTCATTTACTAAATATTCTTCAGTATTCAAACTTCCTAAAGTATCAAAAAATGGAGTAAAACTTATCTCTAATGGACTTGTATGACTATATGAAAAAACAAATTCATATTTTTTTAAATTATATCTTAACTCAAAATTATATTTTTGAGATGAGTATTCTTGATTATTTGAGAATGATTCAGTATTATTAAAATTATAAGATATATTTTCATTACTATCAAAACTAATATTATATAAGTTTAATAAATATTCATATTCACTTGTTCCAAATAGTTTGCTCCATCTTAATCCAATTGAAAAATTATCAGTTATCAATGAAGAATAAAGTAAATAAAACTCTGAAATACCACCTTTAAATGAATAATCCGTATTGTATGCTAATGGATTTCCTGTCGGAGAATTTTGGCTAGGAATAAAAATATAATCTGATTCAGAAATTGAAATATTAGATCTCAATAATGGGTTCATACCAAGGGAAAATGCTTTATTCATACCAACAGGAAATGAAAATGATAACATCTTAAAATTATTTGAAACTAAATTATCATCGGATAATGAGTAATTATGAACATCGATAGACATAATTAAATTTGAAAATGGTGATTTCCAAAATGAAGAGCTAGAAGAAAAATTAGCTCTATCTGAAAAGCCACTAAAAAACTTTGTATCACCCATTCCAATTGCTGAAGCATCAAATCTATTAACATAACTACCAAAACCATTAAGAGATGAGGTAGATGTTTGAGAAAAGGAAAAAGACAATAATATTAAACAATAAATTAATTTCATTCTGAATAAAATATTTCTAACCTAGGATTATATCTTGTATCATTTTCATCGTAAATAATTGATAAGTTATTAAAATTAAAATCTTCACTTGATAATGATATCTTTATTCCATCATATACATAGTCATTATTTATATATTTTTGTATTAAAGAGCCAACATTAATTTTTATCGAATCCATAGATTCAGTAACCATTTGATTACTGATATAATCAAAAACTTCATAATTACTTTGTTCTTGATTTAAAAATTCAAATAAAATCTCAGATTCGTTTTTCACATAATGATTTGAGTTTTCAGTTTTATCAAAATATAAAATTAGATTTGAAAATTCATTTGAAATATTAGAATTAGAATGATTATTAATAAAACTATCTAAGGAGTAATTATCATTTGTAAAATCTAAAGAACTTTTAATCCCATAAGCATAGCATAAATTAATTTTTTCAGAGTTATAGACATTATTTTGATTACATTCATTATTTTCACAAAATTCGGGCAAATTATATAAAGTTGCATCAACAATATATTTAGATCCATTTTCTACTATTTCAGTTGATTCAGGAAATAAATTATTATTATCATCATTAAATTCGTAAGGGAAAATATATAGAGTTTGATTATCAACAATATCAATTTCACTTGAGAAAGGTATATGCTTTAATTGAAATTGAAACGCTTTAACCTCAAGCAAAGAATAAACATTAACTTTAATTTTATATTTTTTATCAGCAATTCTTTCAATTGAAGAAATCCACAAAGCCAATTGGTCATCAATCGAAAATGAAGGTTGACTAAATTCAATCAGGTTATCAGATTCAGGACTATATTCATTAGATTCTATCGAAAGGCTATACAAATTTGAACCAAGTGTTAAATTTGCTAAATTAGCATAATAGTTAGTTTCTTCAGTATTTTCAGTATGATCAAATCCATAATCATACCACTTTTCACCCTCATCATA
Organism: Fidelibacterota bacterium; assembly: GCA_002693365.1. Lineage (GTDB taxonomy): Bacteria > Fidelibacterota > Marinisomatia > SCGC-AAA003-L08 > D37C17. The sequence goes on along the minus strand of NZPQ01000055.1, from coordinate 6,161 downwards.
AGAAGACCAAACACCATCTTCATTTCCATCTATCCAATCTAATAATCCATTATTCTCAGTTCCAGAAGGATTACTGGAACTATCGTAATTATCATTATTAGGGTCAATGATATAATTATCATTATTTAAATCTAAATTACTATTATCACAACTTGAATCATCACAACAATTTTCAGAACCTATTTCCAAAATATCCATACATTGATCAAGACCATAATCATCAAAATTTTCTCTCAAATCATCATTAAAATAGTCATATATTAAATTATTTTGCTTACCATTAGAGTTAAACCCATCTTCTTGGTAGGAAAGTAATTGATCTACACCATAGTCAAAAAATGGTTCGTATAAATCATAATCAATATCAAATTGATTATTTCCATTTAAATCTATATAATCCCACTTTCTATTATTTTCTGTTCCACTAGGGTTATTAACAATATCATAATTATCATCATCAATATTCAAATTATAATTTTCATATAAGTCTGGGATTCCATCAATTCCATAATCTAAAAAATATTCATAAGAATCAAATTCAATGTTAAATTCTTGATTATTATCTAAATCTTCGTAATCCCATAAAAAATTATTTTCTTTTCCTTGTGGATTAAGCTCTAAATTGTAATCATCTTGATTTGGATCAATTGAGTAATTATCTCCATTAGGATCATTCAAAGAACATGTTTGGCAGTTTAACTCCCAATGAAGTTCACCACATATTGTTTGATTAAATTCATTTGTATAAGTATCTAATTTAACATCCTGATTATTTTGTGAAACAAAATTATTAAAAATTTCTTCATAAGTAAGGTTAAATGCTGGATCAATAGATAGTCCATAAATATTTTCAGAATTAAAACAACCAGATTCGTAGGAATCATCCACTAAATCAAAACCTAAATCATAAAAATTCTCACATTCTCCTTTTTCACATAAACCATCACCATCATAACCTTCTTCTGATTGATCCCAAATATTATTATTTTCTGTACCCTGATCATTGAAAAGACTATTTTCAGGATCACAAATATTATTCCCTGCTTCGTCTTGATCTTTACAAGAATCTAAACCAAAATCATCAAAAGTTTCAAAAACATCATATAAATAATCAAACTCATTATTATTGTTTGTATCTTCATAGTCCCAAGATAAATTATTTTCTAGATTTTCTCCTAAATCATAAATTGAATTATTTTGACTTCCATCTTCATCTATAACCATACAATCACCATCTGAACCACAATCATTCCAATTATCTAAATTAGGATCTAAGTCTTGAAAAACAAAATTAACATTATTGAAATAAAAATTTACCTCATCAAAAGAATTTAAAATTTCATCATTTAAATCAACTACATACTCAAAAATAACATCATTAAAATTTTCTTCAATTATAGTACCAGATTCAATATTTAGACAATCATCAATACTACAATCAAGATTATTCTCATTGTCTAAATTAACTAAATTTACTATAGAAGGATCTAAACCTATGATCGTTCCATATAAATCAGATTCACTTGTTTCATTTGAGAAAAAATTTGAGCTATTGAAATAATCAGACTGAATTGATTCGATAGAGAATCTATTAATATATTCTTGGGTAGAACTATTTACTTCATATTTTATATATAAGTATGGGCTGTTATAAATATTTGAATTATTAGTAGAAAATAGTTCAATTACTTTAGTAGTTAAATTAGAATTATTAAACTCAACAACTATATCAAGATCATCTGCTGTTCCACTACAAAAATCTTCAATCGCCAATTCTAAAATTGATGATTGCTTATTAAAGCAGAAATTGCCAGTTTGTTCATTACTTGGGTTATTCCAGTAACATTCATCATTTAATACTACACATTGCTCATTTTCAAATGAACTACATAAACATTCATCATAATTTAAACTTGTACAATCATACTGGCTATTACTTAGTGAATAATCTGATATAAGATATCCCCTTAAATCAATCGAAATATAATCAAAAATATTACTTATGTTTACAGGAAGCTGAGTATTACTATCTAAATTATCTAAATCTAAAAAACTACCTTGATGTATAGAACTATTATCTTCATCTGAAAAATTAATATTAGTATTTAGTTTATAAGCTTTTACATAATTATCAGGGGTTGATTCTAAATTAAAAAAATTTATATTTGAAGAATCTAGTAAATTTTCATTTAAATCTGCAAAATCAGTTAAAGCTGGAAGTTTAAGATCAATACTGTTAATATTCAGTAAATTTTCATCAGTGCATAATGGATTATCAAAAAATAGATTTTTATTAATTTTTATATAAAGATATAAGTTTTGATTTAAATTATCATTTCCTAAATAAAGTCTTGCACTTTCTCCTGAACTAAAATCATTTTCTTGATAAGAAAAAGAATTCTCAGGATTTAACTTGAATATTTCGAAATTATAAATTTCTCCACCATCAGGAGTCATAATTACAGAGGAATCTTCTTTACAGGAAAAAAATAAAATTATTATAGCAAAGAGGTAGTAATTTAAAAAAAATATTTTTTTTTTCATTTAAATCAATGATGATATTTCTTTACTAACAGTATTAAAAATTTCTAATTTTTCAGAACTTTTAAGATTATCAAGAGATCCTACTATTTTATGCCTATTATCTTTTAAAAGAGACTTAATTTTACTACTTTTTGTATCATTAAATACGAAAGTAAAATCACTACTATTGATTGCTAATTCCATCAGATTCTGTGTTTTTTTTCGCTTATTATATTCTAAATTTAATTTTTCAAATATTTGATTCGAAAAATTAAATTGATCACAATTATTGTGAAGAAAGAAAACTGTTTTAATATTTTTAAACCAGGAATCTTTTTTCATTCTTTTTTGCAAAAGTAACGGTAGCATTGAAGTTTGCCAATCATTAAAAATGATTACATCAGGAACCCAAAATAACTTTTTTAAAGTTTCCAAAGCAGATTCAACAAAAAATGAGAATTTCTCTTCATTATCCTTATAAAATCTTCCATTTCTAGATTTATAAAGCAACTCAGGTAAATCTTTAAAAAAATTATTAAACTCTAAAAAATAAATTTGAGACCTTGTATTTGGAATAAATGCAGATTTAATATTTGTGGAGAGTTTTTCATTCCAAATATCAATTTCCATATCTTTTAAACGAATAACTTCTCTTAAAATATATTTTCTTTCACTGATAAATCCATATTTAGGATGAATAGTACGCATATCAAAATTTTCTAAATCATTCAAATAAATAGAAATAGACTTTGAAAACTCAGATAGAGGGGTTGATTGAACGTAAGGAAATAGTTCAGATGTTAAATGATATATTTTAAGTGGTTTCAATATGTAATAATTTACAAATTGAATTCTATTAAATTCAATCTATATAATATTAAATATGATTATTGATAATATTATTAATTAACCCTACTCCAATACTACAAGTTAATAAGAAGGAGCCACCATAACTTATAAATGGAACGGGCAAGCCAGTTACAGGTAATAATCCAGAAATCATACCCATATTTATTATTATATGCATAAAAATCAGACTACTTAGACCAATTAATAAAGTACTTACAAAATTATTTTCTATTCTTTGAGAAAAATCTAAAACCCAATATACAAACCATAAAAGCAAAAATAAAATTATAGAAATAGTTATAAATCCCATTTCTTCAGAAATAACAGATATAATAAAATCTGTATCTCTAACAGGTAAAAACTTTAAATGTGTTTGAGTACCTTGACCTAAACCTTTACCCCAAAATCCACCAGAACCTATTGATATCATTGACTGAATAACCTGATAACCATTTCCAGTTGGATCACTAAAAGGATCAATAAATGAGGTTATTCTATTTCTTTGATGATTTTGTAAAATATTTGTCCAAACATAAGGAGTGACAATACTAGTTATTAAATTAATACTAAAGTGTATTATTTTGAAGATTATTGATTTATTTATAATAAATATAAATGTAAGCACAAAAATCATCCAAATATAGTAAAATATAATGTTTGATGAAGCAATCATACTAATAAATGGAAAAATCATCAGTAAAATCAACTTTTTATCAAAATCAGACCAATATAATATTGGTAAGATTAAAGATAAATAAATTATTGCAGTTCCTAAGTCTGGCTGTTTAAAAATAATTAATGGAGGAACAATAGTAATCAAAAGTAATAATATAAAAAATAGACTAAATTTATCTTTGACTCTATAATCATTAAATAACCTCGAAAGTCCTATTATATATACAATTTTACCTAATTCAGAAGGTTGGAAATATATTCTACCTAAAACGATCCATCTCTGAGAACCTTCAATCACGGGGGATAAAAAAGTTGAAAAAAGTAATAGTAATATTAAACTGTAAAATACATAAGCATAATCATATATAAATTGAATTCTTACATATTGGACTAAAAAAAATGTTGAAATACCAATTAAAATCCATAATAACTGTTTATAAAAAGTTGAAGAAAAAAAACTTTCATAGCTACTTGTACTGCTTAATGCCATCATGCCAATAAACAAATAAATAATAATTGGTATTAAAATAACCCAACGAATACTTATAAAATAATTTTTAAAATCAAATAATCCTTTAAACATCATTATCCATTATATATTTGAAAATTTTTCCTGCTATATATGAAGACAAATCTGATCCTTTACCACCATTTTCAATAATTATAGCAATTGAGTAATTCTTGTCTTTAAATTCAATAAATCCTGCAAACCAAGCATGCGGTAATAAATCACAATTTGAACATATTTGAGCTGTGCCAGTTTTACCATATACTTTTGCTAGTTCTGAATTTATTTTTGCTTTATAAGCAGTTCCCTTATCTTTATTAACTGCATCATACATAGATTGCTTGATGATTTTCCATACATTTTTATCATAATTAATTATTTTTTTTTCAACATCTACATTCTTATTCAAATGAGGTGTAATTGCATAACCTTCATTTTGAATAAAATTCATCAGATTTACAATTTGAATAGGAGTAACCATGATTTCACCTTGACCTATTGATAAATTCAACAAGTGACCAGTAGACCAACCTCCTCTATTTTTATATAAATCATTCATGTATTTTCTATCAGGAACAATACCAGATTTTTCTCCATTTAAATCAATATTTGTAATTTGGCCAAATCCAAATTGCTTAACTTCGGATGACCAAAGCTCAAAGTCAATCATCTGAATTAAATTATAAAAATAGATATTACATGATTGCTGTAATGCTTTATTTAAATTGGTTTTACCATGTCCTTCTTCCTTCCAACAACGAAAATTAGTATCATAAAATTCATAATTTCCACTACAATTTATAGTTCGATTTTTACTTATCAAATTTTTATCGAGAACTATGGCTGATAAAACTAATTTAAATATAGATCCAGGAGGATAATAATTTTGAATTGCTCTATTATTAAAAGGTTTATCGCTATTACTATTAATATTATTCCAAACTTTTCTAGGTATTTCACCAGCAAAAGAACTTAAATCGAAATCAGGCTTACTTACTAAAGTTAAAATCTCTCCATTTTCAGAATTCATTACAACTATAGAACCTACATAATCACTCATTAATGATTCAGAAAAAGCCTGCAAATTAGAATCTATTGTTAAAAATAAATCATTTCCCTGAACCGGAAGCATATTTCCAGCAGAATAAAAAATTCCCTGATCAATTGAAAAACGATCAACTTTATGATATTCAATACCATTAATACCTTTTAATAAATCTTGATAATATTTTTCTACCCCACTGTAACCAACTAAATTATCTTTTTTTCTTAGATAACCAAGAACGTGAGATAAATTACAATCCATCATATAAGTTCTAATCTGAGAATCTGAAAAATATAATCCTTTTAAATCTAATTTACTTTCTTCTAAAATAGATTTTTTTTCAAAAGGAACATTTCTTGCAATTGTTATAGGCTTAAACCTATTAATTGATGTCAAGTTTTTATTTACTACTGAATCAATCTTACTTTTATCAATTTTTATTACATCTTCTATTAAACTATAATTAAATGTTTTTGAATCAAAATCTTTAGGTATGATATTTAAGTCGTAGATAAATTTATTATCAACAATAGGTTTATTTTTTAAATCATAAATTATCCC
>NZPQ01000054.1 GCA_002693365.1 Fidelibacterota bacterium | reverse complement strand
CATTTAAATACCTTATTTTATAATATTATTTATATATGAATTTAATATTTTAATAATTTATTTATTATTATTTTTTTGTTTAAATTCTTTAATAATCTTAATTAATACAAAATGATTTTAAAATCAATAAATCCATTAACAGGGAAAAAAATAAAAGAATACAANTGTTTTTCNGAAAATAAAGTCAATTCTTTAATAANNAATGTTNATGATAATTATCAATNATGGAAAAATATTTCTATTGANAAAAGAGCAGAANTATTANTNTCTNTAGGNAAAAAATTNAAATCTGAACTTGATATTCANTCTAAAATGATTTCAACAGAAATGGGNAAACCAATTACTGAATCTAGNGCAGAAGTTTTAAAATGTATATGGGTAATAGAATTCTATGNTAAAAATGCTAAAAAATTTTTAGAAAATGAATATATTGATACTGAATATGATGAAAGTTTTATTCAGTATGAACCNTTNGGAATAATTTTTGGTGTAATGCCATGGAATTTTCCTTATTGGCAAGTTTTTAGATTTNTTGTTCCTTCTTTAATGGCAGGTAATGTATGTATTGTAAAACATGCACCGAATGTTAGTGGATGTGCTTTATTAATAGAAAAATTATTTGATGAAAATTTAATTTATAAAAATATCTTTAAAGTTCTTTTAGTATCAGAATCAGAAGTTTCCAGAATAATAAGTAATGTTAAAGTTTCTGCAGTGACCATGACTGGAAGTGAAAATGCTGGTTCACAAGTAGCAATGAAATCTGGACAAGAAATTAAAAAAACTGTTTTAGAATTAGGTGGTTCAGATAGTTTTATTGTTTTAGAAGATGCAAATATAGATATAGCTTCAAAAATTGCAATTAAATCAAGATTTTTTAATTCAGGACAAAGTTGTATTGCTGCAAAAAGATTTTTAGTACATAAAGATATCTATGATATCTTTATAAAAAAGATAAAAAAAAGTATTTTAGATTTAAAAATGGGTGATCCTTTGTTAAAAGAAACAGATATTGGTCCTTTGGCAAAAAAAGAATTTGTTGATAAATTAGACAAATTTGTAAAATCATCAATTAAAAAAGGAGCTAAATGCTTAATAGGTGGTAAAAAGAAAGATTGCTTTTACTATCCTACACTTCTTGTTGATGTTGATGAAACNATGGATGTATTTAATCATGAAACATTTGGTCCAATTTTTAGCGTAATTAAAATCAATAATANTGAAGAAGCTATTAAAATATCAAATAATAGTATTTATGGTNTAGGTGGAAGTATTTGGACATCTGATTTGCAAAAAGGGAAGCAAATTGCAAGNAAAATAGAATCAGGAGCAGTTTTCATAAATGATATGACAAAATCAGACCCNAGATTACCATTTGGTGGNATAAAAAAATCTGGTTATGGAANAGAATTNTCAATATATGGTATTAAAGAATTTGTTAATATGAAAACTATTACAGTTAGTAAAATTGATAAATAAATTTATGCAAATAATACCTTTAGNTAAAATAGTGGATTNGTTAACATCTCTTTTGGAATTTCTCTTGCAAGCATTCCTGATATAATTTCTTTAATTTTCTCATTTGAAGAAGCTTTATTCATAACAATATTTAGTAATAATCTGTATTTTGCTAGTCTTTGAAGCTTAGTGCTAGTTTTTAGTTCAGGACCTAGCTCNGCCCATAANAGTTTATCATATTCTTTAGTTAAATGTTTATTAAAATTATTTTTTTCAAAACATTTTTTTGCAATTTTTGTAGCAATTTTTGCAGATGCCATAGCGTTTCCAATACCTTCACCTGTAAATGGATCAATTAATCCTGCTGCATCACCAAGAAGCATAAACCCATTTCCATGATTTGTTCTTTTTGTTTTACCTAAAGGCAATGACCAACCTTTTGGTGTTTCTAGTTTTTTTGAATCTTTGAACCTTGCTCTAAAAAAATTTGAGTTAATTACATCATCTAAAATTTCAGTTAGTTTTCTAGGATCATTTTTTGCTTGTTCTTTGCTAAGACCTATACCAATATTAGCTATATTCTTACCGCAGGGGAAAAGCCAAAAATATCCGGGTAACACTTCATCGATAAAATGTAACTCTATTTGATCAGTGAGATTTTTAACATTTTTATGGTAGCANCTTATAGCTATGGCTGATTTTTGTTGTAATTTTGGATATAAGCCCATTTTTTTTGCAATAATAGATTGTGAACCATCACAGCCAAAAATTAATGGTGCATAGATATGCTTTAAATCATTGTTATGTAATCCACATACACCTTTAATATCTGAATTATTGTCAAAAATAATATCAGTAACTTTAAAGTTTTCTTTTGTTTTGGTTACTTCTTTAGCTTTTTGAAAAAGCAAGTTATCAAATACTTTTCTTTTTAAAACATAGCCTTCTTTAATAGTATTAGTTTGAGATTTATTTTCTAGGTGCAAATTAAATTGCTTATGATTTGGACTTCCAAAAGTAATAGTTTTTATTATTGAGCAATCTTGTTCGCGAACATCATCTATTAAATCCAGTTCTTTCATGTATCTTACGCTCTTACCTGAAAGAGCGTCCCCACATATTTTATCCCTAGGAAAAGAAGATTTATCTAAAATAATAGTTTTTAAACCAATTTTATTTGCATAAATAGCTGCTGCAGAGCCTGCTGGTCCTCCTCCAATGATTATTATGTCAAAAGTATTTGAATGATTTGGTATCATTTTTTCATTCCAATATATATTAAATATATCATTATAAATGGAGATACAGTTCTCATAAACCATTTAAATAAATAAATGAAATGTTCGAGATTATTTGAAAGCATTAAATAAGTAAGAATGATAGTTGATACTAAGAATAATATGATAGTTATATAAAAATATTTAATATTCATTTAATTAATTTTCATTATATGATTGATAAATAAGAAGATTTCCATGTGATATTGACAAGGTAAAAAAATCGCTTAATGATTTATTTAAAGTTCCGTAAAATAATGTACTTAAAGTATTTTTATTAAAGTTATACTTTAAGTTTTTTGAAGAAATTTTTATTGATTTGTCAATTGAAAATATTGATACATCTTGATTAAAAAAACTATTGAATTTTTTTTCTTTATCATTCATTAACTTGAATGTTCCACTTTCAGTATATATTGTAATATCAGAATCATTGTATTTAAATAAACTGAAGATATTCCCAAGTGTATGATCGTCTCTATTTCCTGTTGATGCGAGTATAGAAAATTTATTTATATTATTTTTTAAAACATAATTTATAGCCTTTCTTAAATCATTTTCAGATTGATTTGGTGTTTTTATGATAATATGATGATATTTATCTTTGCTTTTGATAGATATCGAATCAAGGTCTCCTATAATTCGATTTGGTTCAAAACCATTTTTTAGTAATTTGTCTGTGGCACCATCACAACTAATGATATACTTAGCACTTTTTAAAATTTTTAATGGAATTTTATTTTTTGGAAACTCTCCATTTGCTACAATTACTAAAGGTGTATTTATTTTATTCATATTAAATGTAAATTTATATGGTTAATTTATTCATATTTTAACAAAATGAGCGCAAAAATAAAAAGAACCAACGATGAACTTAAAGCTTCAAGACCAACAGAGGAAGAAGTTACTAAAATACCAAGACTTCCAATTTCTATTTTAGTTGAAAATGTAAGATCTGTACACAATGTTGGATCAATTTTTAGATCTGCTGATGGTTTTGGAGCAAATAAGATATATTTAACAGGTTATACAGCTTGTCCACCAAGAGAAGATATTTCCAAAACTGCACTGGGTGCAGATAAAGTTGTTCCATGGGAGCATTATAAAAATCCTATTGAAGCAGCTAAAAAAATTTTAAATCAAGGTATTTCCTTAATCCTTGTTGAGCAAACCATTAAATCAAAATCTATTTATCTTTCCAAATTTTCATATCCAATATGCTTTATAGTTGGTAATGAGGTAACTGGAGTTTCTGAAGAATTAGCAAGTTTATCAGAGAATCATGTTGAAATTCCTATGAGAGGTATAAAGCAAAGCTTAAATGTTTCTGTAGCAACAGGCGTTATTGGTTACGAATTTGCTAGAAATTATTGTCAACAAAATAAAATAATTCTTTAATTAGTTTTAATAAAGTAATTTTAGACATGAACAGAGTAATTTTTATGTTAGTAATATCTTTTTTATTTTCAGCAAGAGGTGATTTGATATCTTTTGAATACAAAGGTTCAAAAGAATCAAGTGTTATCCAATACGAGCTAGATGAATCTGTTGGTCAATTAAGTCCTAATGCAATATTTAATATAAAAGCTTATTCTATTGTTTATGAAACAATAGATCAGTTTGGTGATAATACTGAGGCATCTGGCTTTGTATCAATTCCTGATAATCACAAATTTGGTTACCCTATGTATTTGTTTGGCCATGGTACTAAAATAAAAAGAAATAGTGCTCCATCAATGGGAGGATTTAATGATTTGAATATGTGGTTAGCTACATCAGGTTATATTTATATGGAACCTGATTATCTTGGATTAGGTGTATCTCAAATAAATCATCCATATCAATTGAAAGACCCTACAGCTTCTTCAATGATAGATATGGTTTATGCTACAAAACAATTTTGCAATCAGTTAAGTTCTATTCAATTTAATAATCAATTATATATTGCTGGATATTCAGAAGGAGGTTATGCTGCTTTAGCAACGGTAAAAGAAATTGAAGAAAATCATCCTGATTTAAATATTACGATGTCATTCCCTATGGCAGGTGCGTATGATATGTCAGGAACAATGGTTGATTTAATGCTCTCAAGAGAAAAATATACTAATCCATATTATTTACCATATGTTATATTATCCTATATTGAAAGGTATAGTCTTGGTACAGTAGAAGATTTTTTTAAACCTGAATATGCACAAATTTTACCTGATTTGTACAGCGGCCAATTCTCTGGGGGCTACATAAATAGTTTTTTACCTGATATACCAATTTATTTGCTTAAGGGTGAGGTTATATATGAGTTTAGAACAAATGAGAATTTTCCATTCAGATTAACTTTAGAAGAAAATGATTTGCTTGATTGGATTCCTCAAAGTAAGCTGTATTTATTCCATGGTATTGGAGATGAGCAAATACCATATGAAAATTCTGTTGTTGCATATGATAGTTTTATTGAAAATGGTGCTAATCCTGAATTAGTATCTATTGAACTTTTAAATGAAGGTTATGGTGGTCATAATGAAGCAGCTCCATATTGTCTTTATGGAGCATTTATTTTATCAGAGCAAGAAAAATATTACCTTTTAAAAGGTGATTTAAATTTAGATAATAATCTTGATTTAATGGATGTTATGGAATTGAAATATCTAATAAAAAATAATATTGAATTAGAAAATTTAGAAANATGGTATGCTGATATAAATAGTGATGAATTTGTTAATTCATTTGATTTATTTGAGTTCATATATAAAGTTTTNGAAAATTAAATTATGGATTTNCATGTACAGTATATGGAAAGAGTTATCGAGCTTGCAAAANTAGGCAGAGGAAATGTTTCTCCTAATCCATTAGTTGGATGTATTTTAGTAAANAATAATAAAATCATNGGNGAGGGGTATCATAAATATTTCGGTGGTCCTCATGCAGAAGTTGATGCATTAAATAATTGTGTTGAAGACCCAGNAGGAGCAGATTTATANGTAAATCTTGAACCATGTAATATTTTTTCTAAAACTCCACCGTGTGTTAATAAAATNATAGAAAATGGAATAAAAAATGTTTATGTCGGTAGTATTGATAAAAATCCAAAAATAAATGGATCTGGAATTAGTCAACTAAGAAAATCAAATATAAATGTTTTTACTGAAATTTTATCTGATAAGTGCTATGAATTAAATATTGGTTTTTTTAATTGGATTNAAACTGGTTATCCATGGGTTGTAGCAAAGTTTGCTCAGTCAAGTAATGGTTATATGGGTCTTGATTCAAATTCAACAACAGCAATNACAGGATATGATTCTAACTGTTTTACACATGAGTTNAGATCACAAGTAGATGGAATTTTAGTTGGTACTAAAACAGTTTTGGTTGATAATCCNTCGCTTACAGTAAGAAATATAACAGGAGTTAATCCCAAAAGAATAATTGTTGATACAAATAGAAAATTACCATTATCTCTTAAAATATTTAATGATAATAAATCAGATAATTTAATATTATGTAGTGAAGANAACTTTGGTGAAACTAATACAGCTTATGCAAAATTTATACCTGTTAAGGTTAAAAATAATTTATTAGATGTTAACAATATCCTTGAAGTTTTAGGTAAAATAGGAATTACTAAATTACTAGTTGAAGGAGGACCTACCTTAATAAATTCATTTTTAAATAAAAATTTGATTAATGAAATTTATATATATACTTCAAATAAAAGCTTAGATAATGCTGTTCTTGAAAGTCCAGTGATNAGCGATGATTGGGAAATATTTAATGAAAACCAATTTGAGAATGATAGTCTTAAAATAATGAGAAAAAAAGAATTATGTTTACAGGACTNGTAGAGGATTTAGGAAAAGTAAATAATATTAAAAAGTTTAAAGGATACTGGAATATTCAAATTATAACAAATCTTGATGATATTTCAATCGGTGATAGTATTTCTGTGAATGGTGTTTGTTTAACAGTTGTNAAAAATGATGAAAATATAATAGGATTTGATGTAATTAAAGAATCTTTAAACAAAAGTAATATTTCATATTTAGATGTGAATCATTTTGTTAATTTGGAAAGATGTCTAAGGTTTTCTGATAGATTAGGAGGACATTTAGTTCAAGGTCATGTAGAGTGTGTTGGNAAAATTATAGCNAAAGAATCATCAGAGGATGGATGGGTNGATTTTGAANTTTCNTTTGATAAATATTTTTTAAAATATTGTATTTATAAAGGTTCTATAACNTTAGATGGAATTTCATTAACAATCAAAGAATTAAAAGAAAACTCATTGATAGTATCAATAATACCTCATACGTTAAAAAATACTAATTTAGGATTTAAAAATATTAATGATTATTTAAATGTTGAAACTGATTTGATTGCAAAATANGTTGAAAGAAATTTATTAAATAGGGATAAATAATGAAATTAAATAGTATTAAAGAAGCAATTAAGGATTTTAAAAATGGTAAAATGNTAATTGTTGTAGATGATGAGAATAGAGAGAATGAAGGTGATTTTATTATCTCTGGTGAAAAAGCAACTCCAGATCATATTAATTTTATGATGAAATATGGAAGAGGTTTAATTTGTACATCTGTNTCATCTNAAANAGCAAAGGCTTTAGATTTAAATCCTATGGTTGATAATAATACAGAAAATCAAAAAACTAATTTTACAGTTAGTGTAGATGCCAAAAATGGAATATCTACAGGTATTTCAGCTAAAGATAGATGGCAAACTCTTCANGTTATGCTTNATNCTAANTCTNAGCCNGATGATTTAGTGAGNCCTGGNCATATGTTTCCATTAATTGCTAAAGATGGTGGAGTTTTACAAAGAGCAGGTCATACAGANGCATGTTTAGATTTAACNAGATTGTCAAATCATAAACCTTTAGCTTTGTTGGTTGAAATTGTTGATGATGATGGTACAATGGCTCGTTATGATTCTTTGGTAAAAATTTCTAAAAAATATAATATAAAAATTATTAGTATTGCTGACCTAATATCTTATAGAAAAAAATTTGATAAATTAATTGAACAAATAACTACTGTTCCTTTTCCAACAGATTTTGGTAATTTTGAACTTAAATTATTTGAAGATAGTATAAATGGTGATCATCATGTAGCAGTANTCAAAGGAAATATTAAAAAGGAAGATGAAGTATTGGTTAGAGTACATTCTCAATGTTTGACAGGTGATATTTTCGGTTCTTTAAGATGTGATTGCGGTCCACAATTAGAAAGTGCTTTAAGGATGATAGAAAGTGAAGGTAAGGGTGTGCTAGTCTATCTTAGACAAGAAGGAAGAGGTATCGGTNTAAAAAATAAAATTAAAGCCTATCAATTACAAGATGAGGGATATGATACAGTTGAGGCAAATCATAAACTAGGCTTTAAGGCAGATTTAAGAGAGTATGGAATTGGTGCTCAGATTTTACTAGATTGTAATATTCGTAAGATGCGACTTTTAACAAATAATCCTAAAAAAATTATNTCTCTTGAAGGNTTTGGTCTTGAAGTAGTTGATAGAGTTNCAATTGAATTTAAACCTAACGAAGTAAATGATAAATATCTTTCTACTAAAAGAGATAAATTAGGACATCTTATTATGGAGAAAATTGATAAATGAGGATAGCAATTGTTGCAAGTGATTTTAATAAAGAANTAACAGATGGCTTAATTGATGGAGCTTNAAGGTGTTATAAATCTAATTTTGGAAATGAATTAGATCTAAATTTTGTTTATAAAGTTCCTGGAGCTTTTGAAGTACCTTCTTTTACAAATCAATTATTAAATAATTGTAATATAAAATTTGATGCTATTATTACTCTTGGATGCGTTATAAAAGGCGAAACAGCGCACTTTGAATATATTTCCGAATCAGTAACAAGGCAAATAATGAACCTATCTTTAAATAAAAATAATATTCCTGTATTATATGGTATATTAACTACTTATAATTACCAACAAGCTTTAGATAGAATTAAAAATGATAACTCAAATAAAGGATATGAAGTCATGTCTGCAGCAATTATGATGGTTAATCAGTTTTCAAATTTTAAAAAGTGAAATATTTCTTAACTATCTTAGTTTTAAATTTTTTACTACTAAATTTCTTATTCGCAAACAATTTCATTGATTTAAAAAAAAACATAACCTCATTATTAAATACAAAAGATATCGTTGAGTTTGATAGTAATATCATAGTTTCTACTTCAGGAGGTGTTTATGGATATAACAACAATATACCTCTTGAAAATTTAAACTATTCAAGTATTTCATTTATTAAATCCTTTAATGATAACTTATATATTGGAAGTGGTTCACCAACTGCNATTAATATTTTTGATAAAGAATTTAATTTAATTTCATTTTTAGAATATCCTGAATTTGATTANATATTAGATATTTCAATTAGTGAANATNATATTTTNGCTTCAGGTTTGTATAANCAAAGTAATATNTTANTTAAGTATTCTTTTNANGANGATAANNATATNCAATATGTAAATTATTTTGATACTTTCCCAATTACNTTTGAATCCATAAATGATTTACTTGTTAAAGGTGAAAACATTTATCTTGCTACAAGTANTGGNATTATNAGTGCAAACTTCGAAAATTCAATTTTATCATTATCAAGCTCATGGGATGTAGATTTTGAAAACATTAATATCATTTCAATTATAGACTTTCAAAATAATATATATTTTTCTTATGAAAATAAAATAACAGATATGAATAATAATAATCTTGTTACTTTATTAGACGGCGAGATAATAAAAAAAATTGATATTGTTTCTGATCAATTATTAATAATAACAAATCTAGGTGTTTATAATTATTCTTTCGAAGAAGATTTAATCGTACAGCATAATTTGCCTAATGAGTATGCTGATAGTATTTGTTGTTTTTTACAATTAAATGATATTTTGTATTATGGAGTTCAAAACAAAGGAATCTTAGTAAATAACTTTAATTACAATTGGATATCATATGTACCAAATACAATATATAAAAACCAGTTTGATGCAATTACTTTGTTAGATAATGGAAGTCTTTTTGGTATTGTAAATCATAGAAATGATATTAATCAAAGCGGTGGTTTTATATATAAAAATCCATTACTAGATAAAAATAATTTATCAATTAGTAATTTTTATTCATTCAATGGATATAATATAAATAAGTATCCTCTATCATCGGGTGATTTTATTGCAACTGTTCTAAACTATTGGTCAGGAGACAATACGGTTCATTCAGTAGTATCTTCAGGAAATGAAATTGTTTTTTCAAACAGCGGAGTTTATCCTAAATCATGGTTAGGTTATTATAATGAAGTTGCTAATAATTTTTCTTTTAATCTATCTGATAGCACTTTTTATGGAGGTCTAATTAAGTTTACATATAATGAATCTAATAACTCTATAATTCTTGATGATTATTTTTCTTTAGAAAATAATATATTAGGAGGTAATAATGGTATTTTCAATTCTAGCTGGAATAATGGTTTTATGACCATAAATCAAATAAAATATGATAATAATGAGAATTTATGGATTGCAAATCCATTTTCGGAATTTAATAATAATTCTATTGCAATTAATAGTGGTAATGATTGGTATCATATTAAAGATAATTTGCAAGGATATATTCCTAAAGAATTTTCATTTGATAAAAATAATAATTTATGGATTTCATATCTATTTTCAGAAACAATGGATAATTCATCACCATACTCTCCAGGTGGAATTAGGATGGTTGAATATAAGGATATTTCAAATGAAAATGATGATGTTTGGCATATTAATTGGTTGGATGAGCTTCAGGGATTAAATATTTGGTCGTTAAATATATCTAGTGATAACTATGGTAATGAAATTTTATGGGTAATGACTGATTATGGAATAATGGGATACATTATTGATGTTAGCTATACCTACAGCGGGAATATTATAGTTGATTTTACTAGAATACAAGAAGATTTTTATTTTTCTGAGCTTAATTTTGATGAAGGATGCAAGATTAGACTTGATAAAAATAATAATATATGGGTTACCACAAAAAATGATGGAATTAGAGTAATAAAAAACAATGGAGAATATTTTGACTCAGAATTAGGTATAATAAATAAAGATAGTCATAATATTTTATCAAATATTATTTATGATATTGTATTTGATGATTATGGAAATGTTTTTATTGCAACAGAAATGGGTATATCTATTTTAGAAACTTCATTTAATAGAAAAAGTAATGAAAATAATATAGGAGTTTCTCCAAATCCATTTATTGTTGGAGAAGATACTGAAATAATTTTCAGTAATGTACCAAGTGATGCAGTTGTTAAATTAATTAGTCTAAATGGAAGTATTCTAAAAACGTTTAATATGAAAGATTTTAATCGGAATGTAAAATGGAATGGAAAATCAGATAATGGTAGAAAAATTCCATCAGGTGTTTATCTTTTAAGTTCATATAATAAAAATTTGGGTTCTAAAACAACAAAGCTTGCAATAATTAATAAATGATAAATAAAAATAATATTTTATACTTAATTCTTTTTTCTTTTCTATTATCACATGATACTAATTTAACTTCTTCATGGAAACAGTATTTTAGAGGTAGTTATATTGTTGATGAAAGTGGAGGTAAAGGATTTGGTGGATATTTTAGGTTAAATAAAAAAAATAATTATACGTTTAGAGATTTTAGAGCTTATTTGCACTTTCTAGATGATTATCAATATAAAAAAATTAGATACAAAAGTAGTAATAAATTTTTGGATTTTATGAATTTATATAATTTTTCAACAGTATCTATAGATCAAAATTCTAAGATTGGCGTTAATATTAGATACCATGGTAATCAAGGTATAGGTTTTTTTTTAAAAGAGACAAAAAATACTAGATTGAATACTGAGATAGCATTATCATATGATATCAGTGATTATTTAAACGACTCAAGAAAAACTAGCTATATTAAAAGTGGTATGTACTATGATAAAATTTTTAAAGAAAATGAAATAAAACTTGAAATAGAATATTATTCACAAATCACTGATTTAATAGATGAAATTGACTTATCAAGATTTGAATTTTTATTTGAATCACACTTTAATATAAATGAATCTCTTGACTTTATAATTGGCTATGAATTAGAGAGTTTTAATACAACAGATGAAAGTTTTAATTCATCTATTTTCTTTTCGATCGGTTATGATAAAGATTTTGACTTAGAAAAATTCAAAGATAGATTTAAAAAACTTTAAAATTGAACTTTATTAATTTAGGTTTGAATAATTCATAAATTATTAAAATATTTTTTTTAAAAATTATTAAATTATGATTATAAACTAACATCATATTTTATTATGTCCGATATGGAATTCAAATATTGCGAATCAACTAATTTTTATAAACGTTTAAAGACCAGAGAAGTAAATATTGGGGGTATTTCTTTAGGGGGAAATAACCCAATTAGAGTTCAAAGTATGACTACAACTGATACATTGAATACTGTTGATACAGTTAATCAATCCATAAGAATGATTAAAGCTGGATGTGAATATGTTAGAATCACTGCACCAAACGTTAAACAAGCACATAATTTAGATAATATTAAAAAAGATTTGTTAAGTAAGGGCTATAAGGTTCCTTTAATAGCAGATATTCATTTTACTCCTAAAGCTGCTGAAATTGCTGCAGAAATAGTCTCAAAAGTTAGAATTAATCCAGGAAATTATGCAGATAGAAAAAGATTTCAGAAATTTGAAATTAATGATAACGAATACAATTTAGAATTAGATAGAGTTTACAACAAATTTTCACCATTGGTTAAAATATGTAGAGAAAATGGAACTGTAATGAGAATTGGAACAAATCATGGCTCTTTATCAGATAGAATAATGAATAGATATGGTGATACTCCTTTAGGAATGGTTGAATCTGCAATGGAGTATATAAGAATATGTGAAGATCATAATTTTAAAGATATAGTCTTATCAATGAAATCAAGTAATCCTATTGTTATGGTTAATGCATACAGATTATTAGTAAATAAGATGTTAAAAAATAATATGAATTATCCTTTGCATTTAGGTGTAACAGAAGCTGGAGATGGTATTGAAGGTAGAATAAAATCAGCGCTTGGAATAGGTACATTGTTAGAAGATGGAATTGGTGATACAATTAGAGTTTCTTTAACAGAAGATCCGGAGTTTGAAATTCCTACAGCAAATAGGATTCTAGATAGATATAAGAAAAATAATTTTTTAAAAAATGATAATAAAGTAGAAAACATTTATATAAATCCTTTCAATTATACTAAAAAAATAACTGAAAAAAGATTTAAAATAGGAGGAGATAATGTTCCTATCGTAATTGCTGATCTATCTAATTTAAAAAAAATTGATTATAATGATTTATCAGATATTAACTATACATATATAAAAAATATTGATAAATGGAATATTGGAGATTTAGCACCTGAATATATTTATATAGAAAAGATTAATAATTCTTTGAAATTACCTATTCAATTAAAAATAATTTGTCCATTCAAGGTTTGGAAAAAATCAAATAAAAAATCAAGAATTTATCCTTTGATGAATGCAAATGAATATTTAGAAGAAAATATTAAAAATGAAAAGTTTATTTATATTGATAAATCTGATTTTAATAATATTAATTTAATAAGTAAAGTTTATAAGGACAAAAATTCAGTTATAGTTTTGAATTGTGATGATAACATTCAAAAGCATAGAAATTTTTTCATTAAATTGGTTAAAAATAAATTTGATATACCAGTTATTTTATCCTTTAAATCTAGTTTAACATTTAAAGAAAAAATAATAAATGCATCAATTTCTTTAGGAGGAATAATATTAGATGGTTTTGGCGATGGTATTTTTTTAATGGGTAAAAACAATAATCAAATAAAGAAATATAATGAATTATCATTTAATATTTTACAGTCAACAAGAACTAGAATTTCAAAAACAGAGTTTATTAGCTGTCCTTCTTGTGGAAGAACACAGTTTGATTTACAAAAAACAACTGAGAAAGTAAGAAGATATACTAGTCATTTGAAAGGTCTTAAAATTGCAGTAATGGGTTGCATAGTAAATGGTCCTGGCGAAATGGCTGATGCAGATTATGGATATGTTGGGACAGGAAAAAATAAAGTATCACTTTATAAAAAACATAAACTAATTAAAAATCAAATAGATAGTAAAAATTCTATAGAAGAATTAATAAATCTTATAAAAATCAATAATGATTGGGTTGAGCCAAATTAAAGGAGAATTTATGGAATTATTTATAAAAATAATAAATGAAGATGCGAGAATTTTCTATGAAAATCATGGCCATTTTCACTTAGGTGATGCAGGTTTAGATTTATATATAATTGAAGATATAGAAATTAAACCATTGGAAACAAAATTAATAAAATTAGGTATTTCCTGTGAACCAAGTGATGGTAAAGCATACTATCTTATGCCAAGATCAAGTATAAGTAAAACACCTTTAAGAATGTCAAATTCAATAGGCCTTATTGATGGGGGTTATAGAGGTGAGATAATGGCTTCATGTGATAATATTAAAAATTATTCATATACTGCCAAAAAAGGTGAAAGATTGTTTCAATTAGTATCTTTTGATTCTTCACCAATTTCCTTTTCATTAAGAGAAGAATTGTCAAATACTTCAAGGGGAGAAGGAGGATTTGGAAGCACTGGGAAATAATGACTTTATGTCAGTATTTAAATATTTGGCATAAAATTTGTAATTAACTTGATTAATAAATAAATTAAGAATAACGTTTAACTTAGGAGATAAAAATGAAATTAAAGCCTTTATCTAATAGAATTGTTGTAAAAGCTCATGAAGCAGAAGAAAAAACTGCTTCAGGAATTATACTTCCCGATACAGCTAAGGAAAAACCACAGATGGGTGAAGTTTTAGCGGTTGGTCCAGGAAAAGTTAATGAAAATGGAACTGTTAATAAAATGACCCTCAAAAAAGGCGATAAAGTTTTATATGGTAAATATTCTGGATCAGAAGTAACAGTAGATGGTGAAGATTTAATGATTATGAGAGAAAGTGATATATTAGCAACTTTATAAAATTATAAAATTAAAAGGAGATAAAATGGCAAAGTTAATAGAGTACGATACAAGTGCAAGAAGCATGCTTAAAGAAGGAGTCGATGAACTAGCTAATGCAGTAAAAGTTACATTGGGTCCTAAGGGTAGAAATGTTGTTATAGATAAAAAATTTGGTGCACCAAATATAACTAAAGATGGTGTAACAGTTGCAAAAGAAATTGAGTTGGAAGATGCCGTAAAAAATATGGGAGCTCAAATGGTTAAAGAAGTTGCATCAAAAACTTCTGATGTAGCTGGTGATGGAACTACAACCGCAACTGTTCTTGCACAAAGCATTATAAATGAAGGATTAAAGAATGTTACTGCTGGAGCAAATCCAATGGATTTAAAAAGAGGAATCGATCAAGCAGTATCACAAGTTGTTAAATTTTTAAAATCAATGTCTAAAGATGTATCTGGTAAAGAAGAAATTTGCCAAGTTGGAACTATTTCTGCTAATAATGATGATTCGATTGGTGGTATAATTAGTGATGCTATGGAAAAAGTTGGCAATGAAGGTGTTATCACTGTTGAAGAAGCAAAAGGTATGGATACTTATCTTGAAACAGTAGAGGGTATGCAATTTGATAGAGGATATCTATCTCCTTATTTTGTTACAAACGCTGAAAATATGGAAGTCGAGCTAGATAGTCCATTAATTTTAGTCCATGAAAAAAAAATAAGTAACATGAAAGAACTATTACCTGTATTAGAAAAAGTGGTTCAAGCAGGAAAATCATTATTAATTATTGCTGAAGATATTGAAGGTGAAGCTCTTGCGACATTGGTGATGAATAAAATTAGAGGTACTTTTAAAGTTGCAGCTGTTAAAGCTCCTGGATTTGGAGATAGACGTAAAGCAATGTTACAAGATATTGCAATTTTAACTGGAGCAACTGTTATCTCAGAAGAGCAAGGTTATAAACTAGAAAATGCTGATATGGCTTATTTGGGCGAAGCTAAAAAGGTTAATATTGACAAAGATAATACTACTATTGTTGAAGGAAAAGGTCAAAAAGATAGTTTAGTTGCTAGAATCAATGAAATTAAAGTGCAAATCGAAAAATCTACCTCTGACTACGATAAGGAAAAACTTCAAGAAAGATTAGCTAAGCTTTCTGGTGGAGTTGCAGTTATAAATATTGGTGCAGCTACAGAGGTTGAGATGAAAGAGAAAAAAGATAGAGTTGATGATGCGCTTCATGCTACAAGAGCAGCTGTAAAAGAAGGCATTGTTGCTGGTGGAGGTGTTGCTTTGTTACGTGCTAGTGATAAAATTAATACTAAAGGTATGGCTGGTGATGAAGCATTAGGCGCAGAAATATTGAAAACAGCATTGGAAGGTCCTGCAAGACAGATAGTTGCAAATGCAGGATTAGAAGATTCAGTAGTTATTAATGAAATTAAAAATAAAAAAGGAAATACTGGATTTGATTCAAGAAATGAAGAATATGTTGATATGTTAAAAGCTGGAATTATAGATCCTACTTTAGTAACAAGAACAGCTGTTCAAAATGCTGCAAGTATTGCAGGATTATTACTAACAACTGAGGCTGTTATAACTGATAAACCTGAACCTGCAGCTCCTGCAGCTCCTGCACCAGATATGGGTGGCATGGGAGGTATGGGAGGTATGGGTGGTATGATGTAATGTATTTTATAACATTATCTAAAAAAAAGCAGAACATAAAGTTCTGCTTTTTTTTTATATTATTATATTGATTATTTTAGATAAAATTTAATTATGAATATAATTTCTACTAATCGCAAGTCGTCTTACCTTTATGATTTTATATCTAAGTTTGAAGTAGGTATCCAATTAAAAGGATTTGAAGTTAAGGCTATTAGGGAAGGTAATGTTAATATAACTGAGTCTCATGTAACTATAAAAAATAATGAGATTTTTATTATAGGTATGCATATTGGTGAATATTCTCATTTAGGTTATGCTAATCATAATCCATTAAGAGATAAAAAATTATTAATGCATAAATATGAAATATTAAAATTAAAATCAAAATTTGAAACAAAAGGTTTTGCTATAGTTCCTTTAAAACTGTATTTCAAAAAAGGGAAAGTAAAAATAGAAATAGCATTAGCTAAAGGTAAAAAGAAATGGGATAAGAGAGAAACTATCAAGAAAAGAGATATTGATAGAGAAATGAAACGTTCTATGAAAGGTAATTAATGGGATTTATGTCTGCAGATAGTCAGTATGATATTTTAACATCAAGAACTGAAGAAATTCTTCCTAAAAAAGAATTTATGTTCAAGCTTGAAAAATCAGTAAAAAATAATATTCCTTTGAATATTAAACTTGGATGTGATCCAAGTAGACCAGATTTACATATTGGCCATAGTGTTGTTTTAAATAAATTAAAGCAATTTCAAGATTTAGGCCACAATATTATATTAGTAATTGGTGATTTTACTGCAATGATTGGTGACCCTACGGGTAGAAATAAAACTAGACCACAAATAGATTTAAAAGAAACCAAAGAAAATTCTAAGACATATATAAGTCAAGTTTCAAAAATTCTAAATATTAAGAAAACAAAAATTGTATATAATTCAAAGTGGCTTAATGAAATAAATTTGAACAAGTTAATAAAATTATCTTCAAAATTCACTTTAGCACAATTTTTAGAACGAGATGATTTTAGTAAAAGATATAAAAAAGGATTGCCTATTTCACTGCATGAATTTATGTACCCATTAGCTCAAGCTTACGATAGTGTCTATTTACGCTCAGATATAGAAATTGGAGGTACAGACCAAAAATTTAATTTATTACTTGCAAGAGATTTACAAAGAGAGTTTAGTATGGAACCGCAAGTAGTATTAACAATGCCACTAATAGAAGGTACTGATGGTGTTGAGAAAATGTCAAAATCATATGAAAATTATATTGCTTTTAATGATCCTCCAAATGAAATGTATGGAAAAATATTATCAATACCAGATAATTTAATTTTTAAATATTTTAAATATGTTTCTAATCTGACTTTAAAAGAAATTAATGATTTTGAATTATCTCTTAAAACTAATAATATAAGTCATAGAGATTTAAAAAGAAAGCTAGCTCGTGAAATTGTATCAATTTATTACAACAATAAAAGTGCATCTCAAGCAGAAGAAAACTTTGATCGTGTTATTGTCAATAAAGGCATTCCAAAGGATATTAAGATAATTTCAATTTCAGAAAGAATTGGGTTATTAGACTTTTTGTTTGACAATAATCTGATTTCAAGCAAAGGTGAAGGAAAAAGATTAATCAAGCAATCGGCCATTAAATTAAATGACGAAATAGTAAAAGATTTATATTTTAATTTAGAAATTAAAACAGAATATACTATAAAAGTTGGCAAAAGAAGATTTATAAAAATTAAATGAAATGCAAATTAAGGAATGTATAGTCAAAACAAGTAATGCACCATTGTATTTTGAACCAACTTTTAAATCTGAAATGGTATCCCAAGCATTAATATGGGAATATTTAAATATAGTCGATTATCATGAAAACTGGTATAAGATAGAGCAATGGGATAAATATAAAAGCTGGATACATAAGTCGTACGTCATTCAAAATAATTTTAAAAAAAATATTAAAAATGACTATGAATGGTGTTTTTTAAAAGAGTTTATTTATAGTAATAATATATTATTAAGTTTTGGATCTTATTTGCCAGTATCTAGTAAAAATAAAAATAATTCTGCTGAATTGCTATTACCAGATCAAAGTCAAATTATTATAGATAGAAATAAATTAATTTTTGATAATGATATTTTATCCAGAAATGATCTTGTTAGTTTAGCTAAGAACTTATTGGGTATTCCTTATTTATGGGGAGGTAAATCTTTATTTGGCTATGATTGTTCAGGATTTATTCAATCTCTTTTTCGTTTGAAAGGAATTTTTTTACCAAGAGATTGCTCAGAACAAGTAAAAAGTAATGTAATTGAAAAAAAGAAAACTGATGATATTAATATTTGTGATTTGATTTATTTTAAAGAAAACTATAATTTTACCCATGTTGGAATGTTTATTAATAATAAGGAATTCATTCATGTATCAGGTGAGGTAAAGATAAATTCTATTGTTAAAAATAATAAAAATTTTTGTGAAAATTTATCCAATCTAGATTTTAATATATTTAAGATTAAATAATGAATATCGATAAAAAAGTTTTACTACTAAATAATAGCTACGAACCGATACAAATAATCGGTGGTAAAAAAGCTATAATTATGTTACTTCTAGAAAAGGTTGATTTAATAGAAAAAACGAATTCATTTGTTTGTTCAGAAAAATTGAAATTAAGTTTTCCAAGTGTAATAAAATTAAAAAAATATGTTTTTATTAAAATAAAAAACATACCTCTTACAAGAAAAAATATATTGAGTAGAGATAATAATATATGTCAATATTGTGGAAAAAAATCTAAAAAAATGACGATTGATCATGTTATTCCTAAGGATAAAAGCGGAAAAGATACATGGACGAATTTAGTTTCTGCTTGTAGTAAATGTAATATAAAAAAAGGAAATTATTTATTAAGTCAGATAGATATGAAATTATTAAATAAACCAAAAAAACCATCACATATATATCATATGCAAAAATTAGTTAAAAGTGGAAATACTTTATGGAAGCCATATTTATTTATGAATAACTAGGAGAATATTTTGAATAAAAAAACAATATTATCAGGTATACAACCTTCAGGTAATTTATGTATTGGCAATTATATTGGAGCACTAAAACATTGGAATAAATTGCAGAACGATTATGAAAGTATTTTTTTAGTAGTTGATATGCATGCTATTACAACAAATCAGGTGCCTTCAGAATTAAGGAAAAGATGTTTATCATTTGTTGCTCAGTATATTGCTTGTGGTATTAATCCAGAAAAAAATGATATAATTATACAATCACATAATTCTCATCATGCTGAATTGATGTGGGTATTAAGTTGTTTTACATATCAAGGAGAATTATCAAGGATGACTCAGTATAAATCTAAGTCAAGAAATTTGAAAAATATTAATACAGGTTTATTTACTTATCCAATATTAATGGCAGCAGATATTTTACTTTATCAGGCTGATTTAGTTCCTGTCGGTTCAGATCAGAAACAGCATCTAGAGCTTTCAAGAGATATTGCACAAAGATTTAATAAGCACTTTACACATACTTTTAAAATTCCTGAACCTTTTATTCCTAAAAATGGTTCAAGAATTATGAGCTTACAAAACCCAAATAATAAAATGTCAAAATCTGATTCCAATTCAAATAATATTATTGCTTTATTAGATGATCCAAATTTAATAAGAAAAAAAATTAATAGAGCTGTTACGGATTCAGGTAACGAATTAACTTTTGATAAAAAAAATAAACCTGGTCTTTCAAACTTAATTACTATTTATAAAGCACTTACTTCAGATTCAATTGATGCAATTGAAAAAAGGTTTTTGGGTAAAATGTATTCACATTTTAAGTCAGAATTAGCTGATGTAATTATTGAGACTTTATCACCAATACGTGATGAGTATAGTGTGTTAATTAAAGATAAAGATTATTTAATGAAAATATTAGCAAAAGGTTCTGATAATGGATTTAGAAAATCAAGAAATACTTTATCTAAAGTTTACAGGAAAGTAGGTTTTTTACCTAAATTAAAATGAGATTAAATAAATATTTAGCTAAGTGTGGTATTGGATCAAGAAGAAAATGTGACGAATATATAAGAAATGGAAAAATTAAAGTAAATGGTAGAGTGATTTCTGACTTTTCTTACGATGTTAGTCCTGGATGTTATATCCAATATAACAATAAGTTGATAAATAAGCTCGAAGAGTTAACTTATATTTTAAATAAACCTAAAGGTTATATTTGTAGTAGGAAAGATAATTTAGATAGAAAAATTATTTATGATTTAATTCCTGATGGTTTAAATTTTTTTTCAATTGGAAGATTAGATTATGATACATCTGGAATTATTATTATTACAAATGATGGCGATTTAAGTTATAGTTTATCTCATCCAAAATTTAATTTTAAAAAAAAATATTACGTATTTAGCGATAAAAAATTTTCATATGAAAATTTAAAAAAAATAAAAAAAGGTATAAAAGTAGGTAATGATGTTTATAGAGCAGATATAAAATTTTTAGAAAATATTAATAATGGCTATTTTTGGGATGTAATATTAACTGAGGGTAAGAATAGAGAAATAAAAAAAATTTTTAATCACTTTGATAATAAAGTTTTAAATCTTCATAGATATGAATTTGCTGGAATTAAATTGAATGGTTTAAAAGAAGGAAAGTATAAAAAAATAAGTAAGAAAAAAATAAATGAAATTCTTAGAGAAAAAAAAAATATTAAATATTAATTTTACATATGTCAATAAATATAGTATATTATCAAGCTTTTTGAAGAAGGAGAAATTGGCAATATGATTATATCTATTGATGGACCAGCAGCATCGGGTAAATCGACAACTGCTAGGTTATTGGCGAAAAAACTTGATTTTATACATTTAAATACTGGTCTGTATTATAGAGCTATTACTTACATTTTTATAAAAAATAATCTTTTTGATTCAAATCAAAGTACTATTGATGATTTTTTTAGTACAAATAATATTGAATTAAAAGGCGAAGACCTTAATCAAGTTTTTTGGAATGAAATTAATATATCTTCTTTTCTTTTTGAAAATATAATAAATGAAAAAATTCATATCACAAGTAATAACGTAATGATTAGGGAAAAATTAGTTTCTATGCAAAGATTAATTGGGCATGCTAATAATATTGTTTGTGAAGGTAGGGATATAGGTACAGTAGTTTTCCCAAATGCTGATTTTAAATTTTTTCTAGTTGCTGATCTTGAATCTAGAATTCAAAGAAGATTTAATGAACAAAAACTTAAAAACCCTCTTTTGGATATTAAAGATGTTAAAAATGCATTAACTTCAAGGGATTATAATGATAGTACAAGAATTAATTCTCCTTTAATAAAACCAGTCGACTCAGTTGAGATTGATACGACAAAAATGACTATTGAAATGCAGGTAAACTATATATATAATTTAATAAAACAGGAACAAAACTAAATGACGAATGAACAAATAGAAAATGTTGAAAATGTAGAATCTAATAATGATTTATCTAATGATAATGTATTAATAAATCATGATGTAAAAAATTATTTAGATGCAAAAATCTTAGATGTAAAATCATATGATTTTGAAGAAATTTCAAAAATTGATAAAAAAATAGATTTATCTAATAATGAGGTTGAAGAATCTGAGATATATAATAAAAATATTGTTGAATTAAATGAAAAACAGCTTGTAAAAGGGACTGTAGTATCACTTAACAATAAAGAAGTTTTAGTAGATATAGGATTCAAATCAGAAGGAACTATAAGCCTATCTGAGTTTGAAGTTATTCCTGCAATAGGTCAGGAAATTGATGTTTTTTTGGTTGTTTTTGAAGATAGACATGGAAGATTGATTTTATCTAAAGAAAGAGCTGAGTTTGAAAAGAAATGGATGAGTTTACGTTCTGCTGCAAGCGATGAAACTATTATTAAAGGAACAATATTAAAAAGAATTAAAGGAGGTATGGTAGTAGATTTAAATGGTATAAATGCTTTTTTACCTGGTTCTCAAATTGATGTCAAACCTGTTTCTGATTTTGACTCATATTTAAATCAAGAATTTGAGTTTAAAATTGTAAAATTTAATGAGTTAAGACAAAACATTGTAGTTTCAAGAAAAGCAATAATGTCAGAAAATTCTGATGTTAATAAAAAAGAAATTTTTGATTCCATAGAAAAAGGTATGGAAATAGATGGAATTGTTAAAAATATAACTGATTTTGGAGCTTTTATCGATTTGGGTAGTGGTGTGGATGGATTATTACACATAACAGATATTACCTGGGGTCGTATTAATCATCCATCAGACAAGTTATCTATTGGTGATAAAATAAAAGTCAAAATTATTGATATTGATGTTGATAAAAGTCGATTATCTCTAGGTACTAAACAATTATCCCCAAATCCATGGGATAAAATTCAAGATAATTTCAAAGAAGGTGATAAAGTTAAAGGCAAGATTGTCAACATCATGAATTATGGTGTTTTCATAGAAATCGAGGAGGGTATTGAAGGTCTTGTGCATATTTCTGAATTTTCATGGACTAAGCATATTAAACATCCAGCTGATATCTATAAAGTAGGAGATAAAGTTGAAACTATTATTTTATCTATTGATCAAGAAAATAAAAAAATATCTTTAGGGGTAAAGCAATTAATTGATAATCCATGGGTCGAAGTAGAAAATAAATATAAGGTTCATGAAGTATATGATGGGAAAATATCATCAATTGTTCAATCTGGTGTTTATGTTCAAATATCTGATAATATTGAAGGCTTCGTAAATAATGAAGATATATCTTGGACCAGAAAATTAAAATCTGCTAATAATATATATAAACAAAATGATGAAGTTAAAGTTAAAGTTTTAGATGTTGTTGCTTCTGAAAGAAAGTTGTCTCTTGGTATTAAACATACTATTGATGACCCTTGGTTAAATATAAATGACTTTTTTAAAGAAAAATCTACAGTCAAAGGTTCAGTATTATTTAATATGGATAAAGGAGTAGTAGTTCTGCTTGATAATGATTTTGAAGGTATTGTACCAGCAAGTAAAATTAAAGGCTCTGTTACCGATTATAATGTGAGTGATATCCTATCTTTAAATATTGAAGAAATCAATACAGATAATAGAAGAATCGTTTTATCAATTAATGATAAATCAGAAGAATTAGAGCATTCACCATCTGAGGAAATTAAAAACTTAGATGAAAAAGATAAATCTGAATAAATATAATTAATATATATTTATGATTATTTTAGGAATTGAAACTTCTTGTGATGAAACATCTGCATCAGTTCTTAAAAATGGTAAAATATTATCAAATGTAGTTAATACACAGCTAATCCATTCTAAATATGGAGGAGTTGTCCCCTCACTAGCATCTAAAAACCATGAAAAATTAATTAATCATGTTGTTGATAAAGCTATTGATGATGCTAGAATTAATTTATCAGACATAAATGCTATTGCAGTAACACAGGGACCAGGATTAATTGGAAGCTTAATGGTTGGTTTAAATTATGCTAAAGGCTTATCGATTGGTTTGGGTATTCCTTTAATTGGAGTAAGTCATTTAGATGGTCATTTACTTTCAGGTCAAATTGATAATAATTTAAGATTTCCCTATATATGCTTACTTGTGTCTGGAGGCCATACTCAAATATGGAAGTTAGACAGTTTTAATGATTATAAGATATTGTGTACTACTGTCGATGATGCTGCTGGAGAAGCATTTGATAAAGGCGCAAGAATTCTTGGATTAAAATATCCAGGAGGTCCAGAAATAGAGAAAGCTTCTATTGGTGGAGATATTAAAAAATATAAATTTAAAATTCCTTTTGTTAAATCAAATCCATTAAACTTTTCATTTAGTGGACTAAAAACTGCTTTACTTTATTTATCTCAAAAATTTAGTAAGGTTGAATTAGATAAAGAATTATCTAATATCGCAGCAAGTTATCAGGAGTGTATCATTGATACATTACTAAAAAAATTATCTTCAGTAATTGATATACACCATGTAGATAATATTTTAATAGCAGGTGGCGTTTCTGCTAATAAAAGATTTAGATTAAAATCTAGTATTTTAGAAAAAGAAAAAAATATTAAAATACATTTTCCTGATTTTAAATATTGTACAGATAATGCTGCGATGATTGCAATGGTTGGATATAAAAAAATGCTTCAAGGTGAAATATCTAAATTAGATATAGTACCTTTTTCTTCAATTGAACATGCTTAAAGTTGATTTCAGTATTATTTATTTTGTTTTTATAGTAATTTTTTCTTTTTTCTTATTTAATTATATAAAACTTTTAATTTCCAAAGTAAAAAAATTCTTTTATCTTTTAATATTAATTAGATCTGTTGTTATTATTATTTTAGTAACATTAATAATTAATCCATCAATCACTTTCTCTTCTTTTTCAAATAAAACTTTTGATTTAGTTATCGATAATTCAAAAAGTATGAAAAAATATAGTCAAAATTTAATAAACAACATAAAAGAAATTAAAGATTGGGGTGATAAAAATAAAATTAATTTTAATTTTTATATTTTTGGAAATTCCTTAAGAAAGATTTTTGATTTTGATGAAATAGATTTTAGTGATAGTTATACAGATTTTAGTGATTTTGTAAATAATTATAAATCCACTAATGAGGTTATACTTTTTTCAGATGGACTTAATAATCATGGTTTAACTGATATCAATTATAAAAATTTAAATTGTGTTAATGTTATTGGTTACGGAAATGAGGTGATTTCAGATTTAGATATAAGTATAGAACTTTTAGATACAGTAATTTCTAATGATAGTATAAAAATTAATGTATTAGTTAAAAAAAATTTGAAAAATATATATAGTTCAGGATCTATACATTTAAATAATAAATTTAATAAAAATTATAGTTTGATTAATTATAATCTAAAGGAAAATTCTTATCAAAAAATCTCTTTAACTTTACCAATAAATAAAACTGATAGATTTAACTCAATTTATATAACAAATAACCATTTTGAATCTAATTATTTAAATAATAGTTTCGAATTACTTTTACCAGAAAATAAATTTTCAAGCAAAAAACTATTATTAATAAGTGGATCTATATCAAATAACACTAGTTATATAAAAAAAATTATTAAAAATAATTTATATGATTACACTATTGACCATATATATAGATTAAATAATAATTTATGGAGTAAGTCGATAAACGATTTTAATTTTAATGATTATAGTCTTTTAGTTTTTGATGATTTCCCGTTATATGATGACGATAATTTAATTATTGATAATTTAGATTTAAAAAATCAGAAGATTATTTATTTTCTTGGACCAAATAATCTTTCTAGAAATTATATATTAGATTTTTGTAATTGTGATTATAAAAATGTTGATAATGTAGTAGTTAATAAGATTAGTAACGAGTATTTTTACAAAGGTAATTATTATACTCTGCCTTCTAATGAAGTTAATCATATAATTCGGTGTAATAACGATACAAATATGTCTTACGATAATGGAAATACATTTATTTCAAAATATCAAAATACTATTTTATTTCTAATTCCAAATTTAAAAGAAAGTTCTTATAAAATTGATGGTAGTAATTTAATTTTTGAGGATTTGATTTTATCAGTAATTGATAATGAAATATATTCTAATAATAGATTATTTGAAATTTTTGTTGATACATACAATATAAATATTGATACTCCTTTGGATGTAAAAATAAAGCTTTATGATTATGAAAATATTAATGATTTATTTTTAAATATTTATAAAGATAATAAGCTTTATAAGCAGTTTGATAATTTAGAAAAAATATCATTAGATTTATTTTCAAAAGAAATAGTTTTTAATAAAAGCGGTGAGTACGTATTACAAGCTGGTTTGGAATTATATAACTATAATACTAATAGTAATTTCATAAATATAATAGTTAATAAGTTTGATAGAGAAATTTTTGTAGATGGTATTAATATGGAGTTTTTATCTGTTATATCAAATAATACAGAAGGAGCTTTTTATAAGAGTATTAATTTAGATGAGTTTTTAGAAAATATTGAAATTTCAAAAGTTAATACCGTAAATTATACTAAATTTGACTTAAATAATTTATCTTACCTTTTGATTATAATTATAATTTTACTATCATTAGAGTGGTATATTAGAAATAAAGTTGGACTTGTTTAATGAATTTTATATTTTTAATAATTATAAGTTTTTTATTTACTCAAGATAATTCTTTCAATAGATGGAATTTGGAAAAGCTATATTCTAACCAGTTGAAGAATAAGCAAATAAATTCACAAAATCATAAAAATATAATACCAAGTAATAACCCTATTGTGTTTGAAGAGTATATAGTAGGGCCAGGAGATGAATTTTTTATAAGTTTTTCAGTTAATGATATTGTTTTCAGTGATTATATTGTTATTTCACAATTAAATGACATTGTTATACCAAGTATTGGTATGATTAATCTAGAAAATTTATCATTAAAAGAATCAAATGAAAAAATTAAAAGTATTTTTGCAAAAAAATATACAGATTCAAATCTTGATATTACATTAACAAATGTAAGAAAATTTTATATTAACATTTTTGGTACTAATTCTGGTCCGACAAAAATTTTAACGAATCCTCTTGATAAGGTATCTGATGTATATGAGAAAATAATCAAGCAAATTAATATTAAAGAAGATCACAACCTAACTTATAGAAATATATTACTAAAACGAAAATCTGTTTATTACAATATTGATTTGCTAGAATATAAAAGATTAGGCACAGGGAATAATCCTCAACTACTGGAAGGTGATGAGATTTATTTAAAAAATTATACAAAATATATTGATATTTATGGTGGTATAAATAGTCCAGGAAGATATGAGTTTAAAGAGAATGAAAAGTTAGCTGATTTTATTGATGTTTGTGGTGGATATAAAAATGATATTGAAACAGAAAAAATTAAGATTTCACGTTTTACAAAAAATAAAGAGTTACCATCAGAGATTATTGTAAATATCGATAATCTTGATTTATTCATTAATGAATATGATCATATTATCATCCCTGAAAAAGATTTTTCTAAGAAAATGGTTTTTATAAATGGAGAAGTAAAAATTCCTGGTTACTATTTCCTTGAAGAAAACATGACTGTATATGAACTAATTTTAAAAGCTGGTGGTTATACTGATAGCGCGAATAAAAATAAAATAATAATTAATAATGATATTTTAGGTGATGTTAAAGATTTAGAGTTAGCTAGAATAAACTTAATTCCTCCTCAAAATAGATCATTATCAGAAATATCATACCTTCAGTCAAGAAGTTTAATTGAAAAAGGTTCTATAATTTCAAACAATAAGGAGTATACATCAGAAATACTAGCTTATAATTTAAATGTTGATGATAAAGTATATATTCCTGTTTTAATAAATTATGTTGAAGTAATTGGTGCAATTGAATACCCTGGAAGATATCCTTTTATAGATGGTCAAAGTATAGCAGATTATATAAGAAGTGCTGGAGGAAAAACAAATAAATCAAGGGGCAATATATATATTGTTAATTCTTTTAATCAAAAGATAAAAGTATCAGGTAAATTTACTGAAATCCAAAATGGTGAAACAATTTTTGTTGAAACTAAAGAAAATTTTAATACATGGAATAAATTGAAAGAATCTATGAGTCTTATTGGTCAATTAGCAACTTTAATTGCTGTAATACAAAGTGCATCCAATTAATATGGATACAACATCTTCATTTACTGAATACTTATTGAAAAATAAATTAAATATTTTTAAGTATTTAGTATTATCATTTGTTATATCTATTTTTTATTCCTTTTATGCTAAAGTTTTTTTTAAATCAGAAATCACACTTTATCCAGCAGGTGAGCTATCTTCAAGTAATGAAATTTATAGTGACTTTAAAGATGCAATAGAGTCTTTCGGGTTTGAGTCATCAAATTCAGATAATAATTTTTATATACCTGACATAATTGAGAGTAGAAGATTAAAAAAAGAAATATTATACACGAAATGGAATTCAAAAAAATTTTCTTACCCTGTTAATTTGATTGAATATTGGGAATTAGATGATTTAAATATTTTGAATCGTTTTCTATTATATTTTAAAACATTTTTTAATTCTTTTGAATATAATTCTAAATTAAAATTTGAAGAAGATGCTATTAAATTACTTGATGAACTTATTGATGTTGACGAAAAAAATTCTGGATTAATTGAAGTAACAGTTCTGATGGATGAACCTCAATTAGCAGCTGATATTGCAAATTTTATTTCAAAATATGTTATCTTATATGTTGGAAATGAACAAAAACATTTTGCAACAAAAACTAAACTTTTCTTAAAAACAATGTTGGACTCTTCAAAAATAGATTTGAAAGAGTCAGAAATAGAATTAACAAATTTCAAGAAGAAAAATCCACTGAGTTTAGATACTCCAGATTTACAATTAAAAAGATTAAGATTAACTAGAAATGTTGAGGTTAATCAGGAGGTTTATATAACAATAAGAAAGCAATATGAATTATCTAAAATTGAAGAATCAAAAGAAAGACTATATGTTAATATTTTAGATAGTGCAAAACCTTCCTTATATAAGGAGTATCCTAAAAGATTGATTATTATAATTAGTTTTACATTTCTTGGAACTTTATTCCTTATTTTATGTCAAAAAATATTTTTTGAGTTAAAAAGTATAAAAAGAAAATTTCTCATCTAATTTTTATGAATACCAATAATTTACCTGATTTTTTTATATTAGGTGTTCAAAAAGCAGCAACATCTTCAATACATAAAATTTTAAAACAAGATTATCGTATTTCTTTACCATATCAAAAAGAGACACACTTTTTTAGTAATAATTTTGATAAAAAAATTGAATGGTATATAAATCAGTTTAAAAATAAAGAATATATTGTTAGAGGAGAGGTTGATCCATCGTATATCTTTTTTAAAAAATCTGCAATAAATATCAGGAAATATATAAAAAATCCTAAATTCATACTTATTTTAAGAAAACCAATAGAACGAGCCTTTTCTCATTATCTAATGTCAAAATCAAGAGGATATGAAGAAAAATCTTTTTTTGATGCATTAGAATTAGAACAAAAAAGATTAAAAACTAAAAGTAGTTTTTTTCTATCAAATTATAGTTATTTGAAAAGAGGAAATTATTACCAGCAAATTATTGATTTTAAAAATATATTTCCAAAATCTAAGTTTTTATTTTTAAAATATGAAGACTTTAAAAATATTAAAAAACAAAAAAAATTTATAAATATGATTTATGATTTTTTAAATTTAAAAACAAAAAATAAACTAAACCTTTCATTTCATGAAAATAAATATGGAGCAATGCGTTTTGATTTTATAAGAGATTTAACTCATACTAATAATAAAACAAGAAGATTTTTTAAAAAACTTATTCCATCAGAATATTTAAGGTTCAAAATTATAACATTAATAAATAATTTAAATAAGATTGATAGTGATAAAGAAAAATTAGATTATAAACTACTAAAAAATAAATATATAAAATGGAACAATGAACAAACAGATTTAATATCAAAAATATGTGAATTAGATGTTAATGATTGGAAAATATGAAATTAATTTCACCTTTATTAATTACAGGAATGCATAGAAGTGGAACTACACTACTTGTAAAAATTCTTGAAAAAAATGGTATTTTTTTTGGTGCCTACCAAGATCATAATCAAGAATCAATTTTTTTTCAAAGATTAAATAGATGGCTTGTATCTTTTAATAATTCATATTGGGATAATCCAAAATCATTTGATACTTTAGATAATAAAAATCTTGATTTTTTAATTTCAAAGTGTAATAAATCCATTCAAAATAAAATATTAATTTTATATTACTTTGGATTTAAAAATATTTTTTTAAATAATAGTTTTTCTTCTTATGATTTACCTTGGGGTTGGAAAGATCCACTAAATACATTTACGTTAGATATATGGTCTAAAATTTTTCCTTCTATTTCTGTCATTAACATAGTGAGAAATCCAATCGATGTATCATGTAGTTTAATTAATAGACAAAGTAAAATGAAATCTCACGATTTGAAAAATTTAAAAAAATATTTCAACTCTCTAATTCCTATTTTATCTATAAACAAAGGAGCTGTTTTTAGATCATTTGAAATCAATACAATAGATGACTGTTTAATTTTATATAAAAAATATCAAGATAAAATTAAACTAAATAATTTAAAAAATATTAAGCAGATAAATATAAAATATGAAGATTTAGTAAATAATACAGAAGATGAATTAATTAAAATATATAGTTTTTGTGGAATTGATAATTTTAATTTGAAGCAAGATTCAAAATTAATTGATAAAAATATAGTTAATAAATACAATAATTTAGATATCTCTTTTGATAGTAAGCTGTTAGACTTAATTTCTTATGATAAATAATTATAATTCATGCTCAATAATTACTGTAAACTACAATTCATTTTTATACACAAAGAACTTAATAAAAAATTTAGAATATATAAGTACTAAAAACTTCAACTTATTTATTATTGATAATTTTTCAGATGATAATTCGTATCAAAAAATCTTCATTTTATTAAAATTTTCATCAAAAAATATTTTCTATTTAGAAGATAGTAAAATTTTAGAATCATTTAAGAAAAATAATATTTTTTTAATTAGATTAAAATCGAATTATGGCTATTCTGCTGCTGTTAATATTCCACTAAATATGAATGATAAAATTTATTTAAGTAAGTTTTTTTGGATAATTAATAATGATGTTGAAATTGAATTAAATACTTTAGATATTTTGAAAAAAGAATACATTCCAAATTCAATTACAACACCAATGGTTTATGATTTAAATAATAAAAATAATATTCAATCTTTAGGGTGCACAGTAAATTCACTACTATTGACAACAAAAAATTTAAAAAATCTTAATAATTTTAATAAAATTGATTATATATCAGGTGTATCTCTTTTTTTTGATAAAAATGTTTTAAAAATAAATGGCAATTTACCTGAAAAATATTTTATGTATTATGAAGATGTTGATTGGTGTAAAAAAGCTACCAGTAATGATATTAAGTTATTAATCAATACAAACACTAAAATTTTTCATAAAAAAAATAAAAATATTGATTTTAAGCTTAAATTCACTTCTATTTTAAACAGGTTGAGGTTCTGTTTAAAGTTTTATCCTTATAAAATACCTTCAGTCTTTATTTACAGTATGTTTGGTTTAATATATCATTTTATTAAGTATTTGCTTAATTTAAAAAATGTTAAATAAATTCGTTTATATATCAATTATTTTATGTATTTCTCTATTTGGAGCAGATAGAATTAATATAATGAGTGAAGCTTTTGAATTTTTTGTTTTTACTCCTTATTTACTATTAAGCTTATTAATTTTATTTACTTTGTTTTTATTCAAAAGTGATAATTTAGATTTTAAATGGTTATTCAATAATAATATATTTTTATTATTTTTTTTAATATACATAGTTACATGTATTACAAGTATCTTTTTTTCAATTGATATTTAT
The DNA here is from genome assembly GCA_002693365.1 of Fidelibacterota bacterium. GTDB lineage: Bacteria > Fidelibacterota > Marinisomatia > SCGC-AAA003-L08 > D37C17. The sequence continues at coordinate 17,654 of NZPQ01000054.1, read as the reverse complement.
ATTTCAATAAAAAGATTTATACTATTAATATATCTTTTGTTATCTTCAATTATAATTCAATCATACTTTAAAAATAATCAGGAATTGTTGGAAGTTTTAATCAAGTCATCATTATTAGGATCTTTTATTTTTTTTATATTTAATTTTTTATTATTATTAAATTGGTTTTCTGATTTTGATTTTTCGAATTCCTTTATAAATCTTGAACCAGATAAGCTTGCATATTTTTTACCAAGATTGGGGGGATATTCAATGGACTCTAATAGAGGAGGTGTCATACTATTCTTCTTCACGTTTATTCTATTCTTTTTTGGTAAAAAAAATAGATTCAATTCAATTATTATAATTCTAAATATACTTTTTTTGTTTTTAAGTTTCTCAAGAACTATTTATTTATTATTAATAATGGTTTTTCTTTTTCAACTTTTTATTAGTGAAAAAGAAATAAAAAAAAATATGCTAAAGAAAATCTTTTATAGTTTGATATTTTTTTTATTAATAATAGGATTTTTAACATTTAATCAACATATTAATTTATATTTAGCTTTTCAGGAGAGAATAGATGTATTTGAAATTTCACGTTTTTCATCAGCTGGAATTCATTTAAAATTAATTTTAGAAGGATTCACAAAAGCATTTAACGATTTTAAAATATTATTTTTTGGTTCAGGTTTTGGAACATCATTTTTATTGATCAAAGGATATTATTGGAGTGGCATTAAATATGGTAATTATCATTCATTATACATAACAACATTAGTTGAGTGTGGGATTTTTAATACAATATCAATGTTTATAATATCTTTTTTACTACCTTTTATAATTGATTATAAAAATCATATTTTCACTTTACTTTTTGGTTTTTTGTTTTTTAATATTTTTTATCAATTAATTATGGAACCTGTTTTTTGGTTTTCAATTTTATTATTTTATAAATTTAATTTTAGTGAATTAAAAAATGAAAAATAACATTGTTATTGATATTAGAATGTTAAAAAATTCAGGTATAAGTAATTATATCCAAAACATAGTGCCAAATGTAGTAAATCACTTTAAAAATACTAACTTTATAATTCTTACTGCACCTGATAGTGATTTTAAATATATCATTAATAAATTTCATAGTAATAATTATAAAATTCTTAAAATCAATTCTCAAGTATATAGTTTTTTTGAGCAGATTGAAATAGTTTTAAAATTAAAATTTTATAAAATTAATTTATATTGGGCTCCAAACTATAATATTCCAATTTTTCTAAATGCAAACTTTTTAATTACAGTACACGATTTATGGCACTTAATTGATAAATCATGGAAAAGAATTTATAGAAGACTATATTCTAAAATAATGTTTTTTGTAATTAGTAAAAAGAATTCTAGTATTATAGCAGTTTCAAATTTCACTAAAAATGAAATTATTTCTAATACTAAAATAAAGAATAATATTTCAGTAATTAAGCATGGAATAGAAAAACATTGGATTTCAACAAAGTCTTTTAAGAAGAACAAAGATATTTTATTTGTTGGAAATATAAGAAATCACAAAAACATTAAGTTGCTTATTGATACATTTATTAATATGAATCTAAAGTCTATTAGTTTGATATTAATAGGTAAAAATAATAATTATTTAGATGAAACTAAATATAAATATGATAATATTAAATTTATTAAAGAAATAAATCGAAAAAAGCTTATCGATTATTATAATGAGGCCAGATTACTTATTCTTCCCTCAAAATATGAAGGATTTGGCTTTACACCACTTGAAGCAATGTCTTGTGAATGTCCTGTTTTATTATCGGATATAGAGCCTTTAAAAGAAATTTGTGGAAATGGAGCATATTATTTTGATTTAAAAAATAGTAAAGATTTAGAAAATAAAATTTTAGTATTAATGAATAATGAAAGTTTGTGTGATGAGCTTATAGCTAATGGTAAGTTAAATATAAAGAAGTATAGCTGGGAAAAAACATCCAATGAAACTATAAAAAAAATTGATAAACTATTAGTAAGTTAAAATGCTAATTTTAAATAATTTATATAATTTAGAAATTTTATGCTAAGTTTAAAATATATAACTGAAAACACTGAACTTGTAAAAGAATGTATTGAACATAAAAAATGTGATGTTAACATTAGTGATGTTTTATCTCTAGATAAGAGTCGAAAATCTATTATTAATGAAGTAGAAAAACTTAAAGCTAATAGAAATAATTTAAATAAAGAAATATCGAAAAGTAGAACTGGTAAATCTAATTTTTCAAATACTTTAATAAATGAAATGAAGAAAATTTCTAAAGAAATTAAAGAATTAGATAAACAGCTTGATATTATTAAAAATAAATTAAATAATAAATTACTTTACATACCTAATATAATTCATAAATCTAGTCCAAGAGGAACTGTAGATGATAATGTTGTGGTTAAAGAATGGGGAGAAAAGCCTAAATTTACATTTGATATAAAAGATCATAAGGATTTATGCGAAATAAATAATTTAGTTGATTTCAAAAGAGCTGCAAATATTTCTGGTTCTGGATTTCCTCTTTATACAAATTTAGGTGCTAAATTGGAAAGAGGTCTTATTAATTTTATGCTTGATATTCATTCTAAAAGCGGATATATAGAATTATTTCCTCCTTTTTTAGTTAATACAAATTCACCTAAAACTACAGGCAATCTACCAAAATTTTCTGAAGATATGTATTTTATTGATATTGATAATTTATATTGCATACCTACCGCAGAGGTACCAGTTACTAATATGCATATAAATGAAATTTTGAACGAAGATAATTTACCTAAAAAATATGTTGCTTANAGTGCATGTTTNAGAAGAGANGCTGGNAGTTATGGTAAAGATACTAAAGGCNTATTAAGATTGCACCAATTTAATAAGGTAGAATTAGTAAAATTTGTAAAGCCTGAAGAATCTTATAATGAATTAGAATTATTATTAATTGATGCAGAAAAAATACTACAAAAATTGAATTTGCATTATAGAGTTATTAGTCTTGCCTCAGGCGATTTATCATTTTCAGCTGCAAAATGCTACGATATAGAGGTTTGGTCACCATATGAAAATAAATATTTAGAAGTGTCTAGTTGCTCAAATTTTGAATCATTTCAATCATCAAGGGGCAACATTAAGTTTCGAAATAAAAAAACAAATAAATTAGAGTTTCTACATACTTTAAATGGTTCTGGATTAGCTACTCCACGATTGATGGTAGCTTTATTAGAAACTTTTCAAGATGAAAATGGTAATATAAAAATTCCGTCAATTTTAAATCAATATATGAACTATGAATAAAATAAAATATTTTTCATTTTTACTATTATCTTTTGCTTATTTCCAAGATTTAGATACAACTAATTCATTGGATTTCACATATGAGCCCTTATCCGCAAGTGATTCACTTGAATTTCAAGAAAATAATCTGTTTGAACAATTATTAAATGAATCAAAATTGTTCTATGCTGATGCTATAATATCTGATTTGAAAGGAGATACTCTTAATACTCTATACTATTTTGATAATTTATTTAAAGCTTTGGCACAACTAGAAGAAATAAGTAAAAATGTTCCAGAAATTGCAAAAGTAAAGTATCAAAATATTTTATCAGCTTCTATTGAGTATTATGATAACAAAGTAAGTTCTATTGATCATACTAAGTCTGGTTTATCAACAGCTGTATTTAAAGATAAACTTGAAGAGTATATTTATAATCAGAATTTGTATGATATTATTGATATTGAAGAAACAGTTGAGATAATAGAAGGACATGTACCAATTACTTATAATAAGCAGGTAGCAAGTATAATTAAATATTATCAGAACCAAGGTAGACCATATATTAAGCAGTGGTTGAATAGAGAAGATAAATTCAAGGAGATTATCTTGCCTATTTTAAAAGAAGAAGGTTTACCTCCAGAGATATTTTATGTTGCAATGGTTGAAAGTGGATTAAAAACTGATGCAAAATCTTATGCCTCTGCTGTTGGACCTTGGCAGTTTATTGCAAGTACAGCAAAATCTTTTAATCTTGAAAAAAATTACTATATTGATGAACGTAGAGATATTGAAAAGTCAACAAGAGCTGCTGCTAAATATCTTAAAAGATTGTATAAACAATTTGGTGATTGGTATTTAGCTTTTGCTGCATATAATTGTGGAGAAACAAGGGTCCAAAGACATATTAATTATTTCAATACAAGAGATTTTTGGGAATTGAAAAATTTACCCAAGGAAACTCAAAATTATATACCTAGTATATTAGCTATTATATTTATTTCAAAGAATCCAGAGAAATACAATTTTAAAGTTAATCCAGACCCTTATTTTGAATGGGAAACCATTGAAATAAATAAATCTGTTAAAATTAAAGATATTGCTAAGTGTAGTGGCATTAATGAAAAAATTTTGAAGCAATATAACTCAGAACTTTTAAGAGATATTGTCTATGTTAATGGTAATAAACCTTACATGTTTAAAATGCCACTAGGATATAATCCTGATTTTGACTCTCTTTTTGCTTTAATTCCTGAGTCTAAATCTGAAGGAACATATATTATTAGTCATAAAGTTAAATCTGGTGAAAGCTATTGGCTTCTAGCAACCAGACATAATACAACAATTACTGCTATATGTGAAATAAACAATTTAGATAGAAATAAACCTTTAAGAATGGGAAAAATTATTAAAATTCCTGTTGGTGATAAATCTAAATATAAAAAACAACTTACCAAGCATATTTATAAAGTAAAAAGAGGAGATTCTCTAAGTAGAATTGCTGTTAAATATAAAATTAAAGTATCAAAAATTAAAAAATGGAATAATCTTAAAAGTGATTTCATTAAGATTGGTCAAAAGCTTATTATTTATAAATGATTAATTATTTTAAAAAAATAAAAAAGAAGTATTATGCTTTATTATTATTATTTCTATTAATACTTTTCCTGCCATCAAAAAATATCAAAAATAATAGTATTGCAGTTATTAATATTGAAGGAGTTATTTTAGAATCAAAAAAAATCGTAAAAGCATTAGATAAGTTTAGTAATGATGATAATATCAAAGCTATAGTTCTTAGAATAAATAGTCCGGGTGGTAGTGTTGCTCCTAGTCAAGAAATTTTTCATAAGGTTAATAATATAAAATCTTCAAAAGTAAAACCAATAATTACTTCTGTTGGTAATGTTGCCGCTTCTGGAGGATATTACATTGCAATAGGATCTGATGTTATAGTGGCAAATTCAGGTTCAATTGTAGGGTCAATTGGTGTAATTATGAGTTATCCAATTGCTGAAAAATTTCTAGATAATATTGGAATAAATTTTAATACATATAAAAGTGGAGAATTTAAAGATTCTGGAAGTCCTTATAGACAGAGTACAGAGGGTGATGATGAATATTTTAATGAAGTTGTATCTGACTTGCATGCTCAATTTACAAAAGAAGTATCTATTCATCGAAACATTGATTTAAAGTACTTAAATAATTATTCAAAAGGTCAAATTTTTACGGGAAATAAAGCTTATAGTATTGGTTTAATTGATACAGTTGGTACTTTTGAAGATGCTTTGAATATATCAAAGAATTTAGCTAATATATCGGGTGATTTGGATATTGTATATCCAGATTATGAAAAATATAGTTTTATAAATGAATTCATTAGTTTTTATAATTTAACTTTTAGAAATTATTTATTACCAATGTTTTTAATGAATTAATAATTTTATGACAAAAATTGAGATAATAAAAAAAATATCTGTTGAGACAGGGTTTACAAACGTTGAAGTTGAACTTTTTTTGGATAGTTTTATAAACTCTGTTAAATCATCACTATCTAAAGGTGATAGAGTTGATATAAGAGGATTTGGTAGTTTTCTGATTAAAAAAAGAAGAGCAAGAAAAGCTCGAAATCCATTAACTAACCAAATAGTTGATTTGGATGAAAGATATATACCTTTTTTTAAAGTATCAAAAATTTTGAAAGAGTATGTTAATAAAACAATAATAAGAGGATTTTAATTTATGCCTTGTGGTAAAAAGAGAAAAAAGAAAAAAATGAACACTCACAAACGTAAAAAACGTTTGCGTTCAAACAGACATAAAAAGAAAGTAAGATAAATTTTTTTTATAATGATTTAGTTTTGCCCATCTATGAATTAATTATTTATGGATGGGCTTTTTTATGATATGAACAACCAATTAATATATACAGTAACTCAAATAAATAATTATTCAGCTGATTTACTTAAAAAAGAATTGTCAAATGTGTGGGTATCAGGAGAAATATCATCACTTAAAAAATATCCATCTGGATTTGCATATTTGACTTTAAAAGATAGTATTTCAGAATTATCATGTATATCAAATCATGAAGTAATTTCAAATATAGAAGTTGGCATGGAAGTAACAATAAATGGTTCAATAGATATTTATACAATTAAAGGTAATTATCAATTTCGTATTAATAATGTCTTTTTAAAAGGTAAAGGTAATCTATGGTTAAAATATAATAAATTGAAAGATAAGCTTTCAAAAGAAGGTTTGTTTGATATGAAATATAAGAAAAAATTACCTTCCTTGCCTCAAAATATAGGAATAATAACCTCTAAAGAAGGCTCTGTATTAAGTGATATAAGAAATATAGTAAATAGACGATCCCCATATGTTAGTTTATTTGTTATGGATACAAAAGTTAGTGGAAAAAACGCAGTTACTAGTATTTGTGAATCAATTAAAAATTTCAATGAATTAAAATATATTGATGTAATTATTATTGCTAGAGGTGGAGGAAGTATTGAAGATTTATCAGTTTTTAATGAAGAAAAATTAGTAAGAGAAATTTTTAAATTAAATACTCCTGTAATTTCAGCAATTGGACATGAAACAGATTTTACTCTCTGTGATTTCGTTTCAGATTTAAGAGCTTCAACGCCATCAGAAGCAGCTCAATTATGTTGTATATCAACTAGAGAGTTACTAGAAAAAATATGTTACGATTTTGATAAAATTATTTCAAAGATTCAGTATTCTATTAATAATAAACAAGAAAATTTATCTAGAATAGATTTAGTTATTAATAAAAAATTAGAAAAAAACATGATTATTAATAAACAGGAGAGGGTAGAATTTTTTTTAAATCTAATACAAAAAAGAATTATTGATAAAAAAAATTTTTTATTAAGTCTGATTAAAAGTAATGAAAAAGTTTTTAAAAAATATGATGATTATAAAATTAAAAAACTAGGCTATTCCATAATTAAAAAAAATAATACTATTATAACGGATATTGATAAACTGAATAAAAATGATAATATTGAAATTGATATGTATAATGGGTATGTTAATGCAAAAATCAAGGAATTAAATAAACATGAAAAATAAGAAAGAGCCACAAAATTTTGAAGATGCTTTAAAAGAACTTGAAGAGTTAAGTGAAATGATTCAAGATGATTCAACTTCATTAGATCAAATGCTAGAAATTTTTGAGAGAGGTTCATATTTATCAAAATATTGTAAAAATAAATTAGCAAATGTTGATGAAAAAATATCAATTTTGATAAAGAAAAATGAAAATATAGAAAAAAAAGAGCTTAAATAATGAATGTTTTATGTACAGGAAATAAAAATAAACCAAAAATTAATACTATAGTTAATAATCTTTATAGTTTTTTTGAAAGTACAGACCATAAATTATATATTGATAAAAAAATTGAAAATGTAGTAAAAGAAAAGTCTTTTGATTATTTAAACTTGTACAAACCAAGTAAACATATTGATTTTGTTGTTTCTATAGGAGGTGATGGTTCAATTTTATCAGCTGTAAGAAGAATGGGTGATAGTCAATTACCTATTATTGGAATACATATTGGAAACTTAGGTTTTTTAAATAAATTAAATAAAAATGATTACATCAAAGTATTTAAAGATATTTTATTGAGTAAGAAATTAAAATATGAAAATAAAATACTGCTTAAAGCATCATTTATTAATAATAAGAGTATTAACGATTCTATTTTAGCTTTGAATGAAATCTATATTAAACAAGGAGAAATATCTAGATTATTAACACTTGATGTAGATATTAATAACAAATATCTTAATACTTATAGGTGTGATGGTTTAATTATTTCTACTCCATTAGGTTCAACAGCATATTCTTTATCTGCTGGAGGACCTATTGTGTCTTATGATGTTAATTGCAATATTATAAATCCAGTATCTCCTCATACATTATCATCAAGACCAATAGTAATTAATTGTAATAATGAAATAACAATTAAATGTCCTAATAAAAATTCTAATATAATGATTTTTTCTGATGGTCAAGATTCAAGATTTATTAAAAAAAATACAAAAATATTAATTAAAAATTCAGATATATCTGCAAAATTTTTGAAACTAAAAAATGAGACATCATATTATGAGAAATTAAGATCAAATCTTGGGTGGCATAATTAATGAAAATTTATAAATATGCGATTTGTTTTCTATTTTTAATAAGTTGTAATTCGAAAAATACAAATAATTTTTTAATTTTAAAGGAAGCATTTGTAGACTGGTATAATAAGAATCACTTAACAAATAACTATAATTACGATGTTTCGTATTTTTCCTTAATTAATAACTTATCATCAATGAATTATTATGAAGATATAAGTAGATTTAAACTCGAGTTAAGTCAAATAAATAAAAATGAGTTGAATTCATATAGTAAAATAGATTATGAGATTATGCTATCAACTATTCGCCGAATTAATCTTTCTAATTCGTCATTAAAAAATAAAAACAACAGTTTAAATGATGTGGTATTAAATATATATAATTCATTTTATTTAATTATAAATGATAATAAGTTTAGTGATTTTAATAAAATTATCTTGTTAGAAAAGCACCTTCCAGATGTGTTGAAATATTTAAATAATTCAAAAGAAAATTTGTCATCTGAAAATAATTCAAAGCTTATCAGTCAATTCAATGAGTCTTATTATATACTTAACAATTATTTAAATTACATAACAAATTTGCTTGAAATAAATGAGAATAGCTATAATACTTTATTTGAAAATATTAACATTCTTAGAGACGATTTAAAAAATTTTTTTAACTGGGTGAATTATGATTATTCATTTTCAACATCAAATTTATCTTTTTTAGAAAAAGAAAATAATTATTACGATTTATATAAAAGTAATCTATTTGAAAATGAATTATATAATTATTCTAACACAATAAATTTTTTAAAAAATAAAGTAAATATATTAAAAAATAATTTATTCAATGAAAGTTTATCAATTTATTTAAATTTTAATGATGAGCCTATATGGGTTGATAAATCTGATACATTAAATGTAATAAACTGGGTTGTTAATAATAAAATTAAAGTAAGTACTTTTAATGCAGATGATTCAGTTGAAAAAATATCTGGAAATTATAAAAATATTTTAGATTATTATAAAAATTTAAATATCCAAAGATTTGATACTTCTGCTGCAAAAATCATTTTGAAAAAAGATTATAATATTCACTCAAATTATTATTGTCATGGAAGTTTTGTTTTAGATTTATACGATAAAAATTCTTTAGAATTAAATGATTATTTTATAACAAATTTAATTTTTGAAAAAATTTTTTCTATGCATAATATATATGGTTCTTTAATTGGTAATAATAATAGTTTAAGAAATATAGAAAATGAATTGTATTCATCAGGTATTTCACTTTTTTTATATGAGCTTTATATTAATGATTTAAGTGAAAAATTTCAGTTAAATAAAATACTCTTTTATATAAATCTAATTAAAAAAATAGAAATTGCTATTTTGCAAGATCAACATAATAATAATTTGGATGAGAATAAAATAACAGAAGCTTTTAAATCAAATGATTTTTTTTCCAATTATTTAGTAGATATAGATCCCAGTAGTTTAAATAATTCAAATATTCTTTATTTAGAATCTATATTATCTTATTTACATCTTTTGAATAAATATGAAGAGAAAGTATTAATAAAGAAGAAGCTTGAAAAAAATGAATTTATTAACAATATTTTTGAAACTGGATATGTTAACTACTATACAATTAATTAAATGAGTAATAAAAATAAATATAGTGCTGATTCTATAAAGTCTTTAGATTGGAAAGAACATATACGTTTAAGACCAGGAATGTATATAGGAAAGCTTGGAAATGGTTCATCAGTTGATGATGGTATTTACATTCTAATTAAAGAAATCATTGATAATTCAATTGACGAATTTATTATGGGTTTTGGTAAAAGAATAAATGTTGAGCTCAATGATAATACAATATTTGTAAGAGATTTTGGAAGAGGAATTCCTTTATCAAAACTTGAAGATTGTGTATCTAAAATTAATACAGGTGGGAAATATGATTCTCAGGCATTTAAGAAATCTGTTGGTTTAAATGGTGTAGGTACTAAAGCAGTAAATGCACTTTCAGAAAAATTTCAAATTGAATCAATAAGAGATAATAAAAGTTTGAAATTAATATATGGAAGAGGTGAATTAATAGATAAAATAGAGTCTGAAAAAACAACCTCAAAAAATGGTACAAAAGTTAAATTTATCCCAGATTCTAATATTTTTAAAAAGTTTAATTTTATTAACGACTACATAGAAACTCAAATATCAAATTATGTTTTTTTAAATTCAGGCTTAACTATTTATTATAATAAGAAAAAATTCTTTTCTGAAAATGGATTAAAGGACCTGCTTTTAAAATATACAGAAAATCAAAAAATTTCTTATCCTATAATACATTTAAAAAATAAAGATATAGAAATTGCACTAACTCATGGATACCAATATGGAGAAGAATATTATTCTTTTGTTAATGGTCAAAATACATCAAGTGGAGGTACTCACCTAGCAGCTTTTCGTGAAGCGATTGTTAAAACTATTAGAGATTTTTATAAAAAAGACTTTGATGCATCAGATATCCGAGCATCAATTATTTCATCTATTAGTATTAGAATACAAAATCCTATTTTTGAATCTCAAACTAAAACTAAACTTGGTTCAACTGAAATGGATGAAAACGGTTTAACAGTTAGAGTATTTATTAATGATTTTGTTAAAAAAAATCTGGATGATTTCTTACATAAAAATACTGATGTATCAGATGAATTATTAAAAAGGATTTTACAATCAGAAAAAGAAAGAAAAGCTCTTTCAGGTATAAAAAAAATCGCTAATCAAAGAGCAAAATCTGCAAACCTTCATAATAAAAAACTAAGAGACTGCAAATATCATTTTAATTCAAAAAATATTGATGATGAGCTTAGATTAAATACTTCAATTTTTATTACAGAAGGCGACTCCGCATCTGGATCAATTACTAAATCTAGAGATGTCAAAACTCAAGCAGTTTTTAGTTTGAGAGGAAAACCATTAAATAGTTTTGGTCTTACAAAAAAAATAGTTTATGAAAATGAAGAATTTAATTTATTACAACATGCATTAAATATTGAAAATGGAATAGATTTTTTAAGATACAATCAGATAATTATTGCTACTGATGCAGATGTTGATGGTATGCATATAAGATTATTATTATTAACATTTTTCCTCCAATTTTATCCAAAATTAGTTAAAAATGGACATATATATATATTGAAAACTCCTTTGTTTAGAGTTAGAGATAAAAATGAGACAATTTATGCATATGATGAAAATGAAAAAAATAATGCAATTAATAAACTATCATCAAATCATGAGATCACTCGTTTTAAAGGTTTAGGAGAAATTTCTCCAGGAGAATTTAAAAATTTCATAAATAATAATATTAAACTTGAACCTGTGATTTTCAAAGAAAATACATCTATTCAACAAGTTTTAAGTTATTATATGGGCAAAAATACTCAGGATAGACAAAATTTTATAATAGAAAATTTAATAATTGAAAATACATAATGTCAAAAAATAGTAGAAATATTTCAAATATGTATGAAGATTGGTTTTTAGAATATGCTTCATATGTAATACTTGAAAGAGCTGTTCCGAAAATAGAAGATGGATTAAAGCCTGTCCAAAGAAGAATATTACATTCTATGAGAGAAATGCATGATTCTAGATATCATAAGGTTGCTAATATTATAGGTAATACAATGCAATTACATCCACATGGTGATGCAGCAATTGGGGATGCACTTGTGAACTTAGGACAAAAAGACTTATTAATTGATACTCAAGGAAATTGGGGAGATATAAGAACTGGAGATAAATCTGCAGCACCAAGGTATATTGAAGCAAGATTATCAGAGTTTGCACTTGAAGTTTCTTTTAATAAAGCAATTACTGATACTCAGCTTTCTTATGATGGAAGAAAAAATGAACCAATTTCATTGCCAATGAAATTCCCTTTATTATTATCACAAGGAGCTGAAGGAATTGCTGTTGGATTATCTACTAAAATTTTACCTCATAATTTTAATGAATTGTTAAAAGCTTGTATTCAAATATTAAAAGAAAAACCTTTTAGGATATATCCTGATTTTCAAACTGGTGGATTAATAGATGTATCTCAGTATAATAGAGGAAAAAGAGGTGGAAGAATTAGAGTTAGATCACACATTGAAGTTGAAGATAAAAATACTTTGAAAATTTCTAGTATTCCTTATTCAGTTACAACATCAAGCTTAATCGATTCAATAGTAAAAGCAAATAATTCTGGTAAATTAAAAATAAAAAGTATAGAAGATAATACTGCTGAAAAAATTGAAATAATAATTAATTTAGTTAAAGGAGTATCTCCAGATGTAACTATTGATGCACTTTACTCCTTCACTAACTGTGAAATATCTGTTTCACCAAATTGTTGTGTTATTAATGACAGTAAACCAGAATTTATAAGCGTTAATGAGTTGCTAAAAATTTCAACTGATAATACTTTGAATTATTTAAAACTAGAGCTTCAACATAAATTAGAAGTCTTAAAAGAAAAATGGCATTTACTATTTCTTGAAAAAATATTTATAGAAAATAAAATATATAGAGATATTGAAGAATGCGATACTTGGGATTCAATAATAAATACTATTTTATCAAAACTAAAACCTCATCTTAGTAAGCTTAATAAAGAAGTTTCAAAAGAGGATGTTATAAAATTAACAGAGATTAAAATCAAAAAAATTACTAAATATGATAAAAATAAACAAAAAAATACAATTAAAAATATTGAGCATGAAATAGATGAATTGAAAAATGATATTATGCATATTGTTGAGTATACGATAAGATATTATGAACATCTTATTAAAAAATATGGTAATGATAAACAAAGAAAAACACAAATAGCAGAATTTGATTCTATTTCTGTTAAAAGTGTATCAATTGCTAATAAAAAATTATTTGTTAATAGAAAAGAAGGCTTTATTGGAACTAAATTATCTAAAGATGAGTTTGTAAGTAAATGTTCTGGTGTTGATGATGTAATAGTTTTTTTAGAGGATGGTAGATATATTGTAACAAAAGTAAGTGATAAAAAATATTTAGGAAAAAATATAAAGTACATTTCAACTTGGAAAAAAAATGATAATCATATGATATATAATGTTGTTTATAAGGATGGAAAGTCAAAGTTTTCTTATGTTAAAAGATTTTCTGTACCAACTTTAATTAGAGATAGATTTTACAATATAACTAAAAATTCTGAAAATAGTAAAATATTATATTTTACAGCAAATCCTAATAGCGAATCAGAAATTATAAATATTTATTTAAATAGTAAAGCTAAAGCTAAAAATAAAGTTTTTGAATACGATTTTAAATCTATTAGTATAAAAAATAGATCATCCAAGGGTAACATATTAACCAAATACTTAGTTAGAAAAATAACTCAAAAATCATTAGGCGAATCTACTCTTGGAGGTAGAAAGTTGTGGATTGATGAAAGTATAGGTAAAATTAATTTAGAAGGTAGAGGTTTATATTTAGGTAGTTTTAATTCAAAAGATAAAATTATTATTTTTTATAAAGAGGGTAATTATGAAGTTATAGAATTTGATTTAAATAAAAGGTTTAAAATGTCTGATATTTTTATAGTTGAGAAATTTGATAATAGTAAAGTATATACTGCTTTATATAAAGATGGCAAAAGCAAGCAATATTTTATCAAAAGATTTAAGATAGAAACTTTATTATTAGATAAGAAATTTTATTTAATCCCTGAAACTCGAGGTACAAAGTGTAAATTAATATCTAAATTCAATAAATTAACTGTTAGTTATAATTATAAGCTTAAAAATAATGATAAAGTTTCTAAAGAAATTAATGTTAATGATTTTATTGAAATTAAAGGATATAAAGCTGTTGGCAAGAGGCTAGATAATAAATCTCATATGAGTGGTTTTGCTTTCAAAGAAATTGTAAATGAAAAAAATGAAGAAGATTCTGCAGAAAGTGAAAATAAAGAAAATAATGAATTAACTTTATTTTAATGAAAAAAATTAGATTAAAAGTATCAAAAATTAAAAATAATTTTTATATGAGAATACCTTCAATTGTTTCAGATAAATTAAATCTGAGCAATGGGGAAGATTTAGAAATTACTATTCATGGGCAAGCAAAAGAAAACCAAGTAGAAATTTGGGATTTACATCCTGAAGATATAAATGAAATTAATTTAACAATAACTGAAGATGTTCATACCATGAACATGTATAATAGAATTTATATTCCAGAAAAATATAGATTTTTTTTTCCAGCTGTAAATAATGATTTTATTTTAACTACAAATGTTGGTAATATCAAAACTCATCTTACCTCAAATGGATATTTTACAAAGGGGCTAAGGCAATGGTTCGCAGTAAATGGGCCTATAATGCCTAATGATAAAATTAAAATTGAATTAGTTGATGAGAGTTCATATTCTTATCAATTAAATTATTTAAAGGGTTAGTATGAAAACTATAATTGAACCATTTAAAATAAAGTCAGTAGAGCCTATAAAAATGAATTCTATTGATGATAGAAAAAAAATTCTTATTAAAAATAATTATAATTTATTTCAAGTTAGATCAAATGATGTTATTATAGATTTATTAACAGATTCTGGTACTGGAGCAATGAGTTCTAAGCAATGGGCAGGTATAATGAATGGAGATGAATCCTATGCTGGAAGTAATAGTTATTTATATTTCAAAGATGTTATTCAGGATATCTTTGGCTTCAAGTATATTTTACCTACACACCAAGGAAGAGCATCAGAAAGAATTTTATTTTCTACATTATGTAAAGAAGGAGATATTGTTCCAAATAACACACATTTTGACACGACTAAAGCTAATGTTTTATTTCAAGGATCAAAACCAGTTGATCTAATTGATGAGGAATACAAGAATACTCAATCAATTTTTCCATTTAAAGGAAATATGTCAGTAAAAAAACTAGAAAAATTATTATCAACCTCTGATTTAACTAAAATTCCATTAATTATGTTAACAATTACAAATAATAGTGGAGGAGGCCAGCCTGTATCAATGAAAAATATAAGTCAGGTTAGTAAAGTAGCAAAAAAATATAAAATACCACTTTATATAGATGCATGTAGATTTGCTGAAAATGCTTATTTTATCAAACAAAGAGAGGATAAATATAAAAATTGGACAATAAAAAAAATTGTTCAGAAAATTTTTTCTTATGCTGATGGATGTACAATGAGTGCAAAAAAAGATGCTATTGTTAATATTGGTGGATTTCTTTGTACAAATAATGATGAAGTTGCAGAAAAAAATAAAAATCTATTAATTTTAACTGAAGGTTTTCCTACTTATGGTGGTTTAGCTGGAAGAGATCTTGAGGC
Organism: Fidelibacterota bacterium; assembly: GCA_002693365.1. GTDB lineage: Bacteria > Fidelibacterota > Marinisomatia > SCGC-AAA003-L08 > D37C17. The sequence continues at coordinate 1,815 of NZPQ01000054.1, read as the reverse complement.
AATAGCTATTGGGCTTAATGAAGCGATGGATATTGATTATTTGAATTATAGAGTTAAGTCAATAGAATATTTAGGAAATAAATTATTAGAGAATAATATTCCAATTTTACAGCCAACAGGAGGGCATGCTATATATATTGATGCTTCATTATTTTTAAAACACATAAATAAAAATGGATTTCCTGGTCAAGCATTAGCATGCGAATTATATATTACTGGTGGAGTAAGATGTTCTGAGATTGGAAGTTTAATGTTTGGTGGTATTGATAAGAATGGGAAAGAGTATTTTTCAGATAATGAATTAGTTAGGTTGGCTATGCCTCGTAGAACATATACCCAAAGCCATATTGATTATGTTATAGAAGTTATAATTGATGTATATAAGAGAAGAAAAAATATTAGAGGTTTAAAAATTATTGAACAATCAAAATATTTAAGACATTTCACAGCTAAATTAAAAAAGGTTTAAAATGATAAAAGAAAAATTTAAATACCCAAAAGTTAGTGATAGTATTGTAAAAGAGCATGGTATATCAAAAGATGAATATATTAAAATAAAAAAAACTTTAGATAGAGAACCTACGTTTGTTGAGCTTGGTATATATTCAGTGATGTGGAGTGAGCATTGTTCATATAAAAGCTCTATTAAAATGCTTAAAACACTCCCGAGGTCAGGAGATAAACTTTTGGTTGATGCTGGAGAAGAGAATGCTGGTTTAGTTGATCTTGGAGATGGTCTAGCAACATCTTTTAAAATTGAATCTCACAATCATCCATCTGCTGTAGAACCGTATGAAGGTGCAGCAACAGGTGTTGGTGGAATAATGAGAGATGTTTTTACAATGGGTGCTCGTCCAATTGCATCATTAAATTCGCTAAGATTTGGGAGTTTGGATGTTCCAAGAAATAGATTTTTATTAGAACATGTTGTTGAGGGTATTGCAGATTATGGAAATTGTTTAGGAATCCCAACCGTAGGTGGAGAAGTTGTTATCGAAGATAGTTATTCTGGTAATCCATTGGTAAATGCTATGACTGTTGGAATAATGAATTCTAAAGATTTGATTAGTGCAATTGCAGAAGGTATAGGTAATCCAGTTTTTATAGTAGGTTCATCAACAGGAAGAGATGGGATACATGGAGCTACATTTGCATCTGAAGAGTTAACTGAAGAAACAGAATCTAAAAAATCTAATGTACAAGTTGGTGATCCTTTTACCGAGAAGCTATTACTTGAAGCTTCTCTTGAGCTTGCAGGTAAGGATTGGCTTGTTGGTATGCAAGATATGGGAGCTGCAGGTATAACATGTTCTTGTTCTGAAATGTCAGCAAAAGGAAAGTCAGGAATTAAGATAAATTTAGATTTAGTACCGCTTAGAGAAAAACATATGAACGCGTATGAAATAATGTTATCTGAATCTCAAGAAAGAATGCTTGTTGTTGTCAAAAAAGGAAATGAACAAAAACTAAAAGATATCTTCAATAAATGGGAGCTAGATTGTACTGAAGTAGGTGTTGTTACTGAAACTGGAAACTTAGAAGTGTTTCATCAAGATGAGCTTGTTGCAAATATACCAACAGAAAGCTTGGTTCTTGGTGGAGATGCTCCTCAATATGATATGCCTTATAAAGTTCCTTCATATTTAAATGAAATAAATATATATAATGTTGATAAATATGAATTATTAAATGATTTAAACAGTAATTTATTGAAATTATTATCAAATCCAAATATAGCTTCAAAATCCTATGTATATAACCAATATGATTCTACAGTAAGAACAAATACGGTTTTAGGTCCTGGTTCCGATTCAG
>NZPQ01000053.1 GCA_002693365.1 Fidelibacterota bacterium | reverse complement strand
AATGAAAATGAACATTTATTTTTAGATATTGGTCAAGTCATTATAAAAAAATCTTCTTCAAGACGAATTAAACAGCTTCAAATATATTTAAATGAATAATTTAATATTATTTATTGTTTTTTTATTTTCTTTATCTTTTAATCAAGAAATTTGGAAAAAAGAAATACCACCTTCAAGCTATCTTGAAAATCTTGCTATAACGGGCGAATCTTTACATAAAAATACTTTAAAATATGTTAGCTATGGTTCAGTTGTACTAGGTATTCATCTTCTTAATAATTGGAAAGAACCTCACCAAGAATTAGNTTCCTATTTAATNTTAATAACTGGCTTAGTAGGTNTANTAGCAGATAAATTTATATTGAAAAATAAATCAAGAACTCTACCAGGGAAAGAATTTGAAAAAATTAAAGATAAAACAGGTGAAGATAGAGAAAAACTAGCTTATGAAATTTTAGTAGAACTTGCANATAAATCAAGAGATGACAAACAAAAAAGAAGAAAAAGCAAGGAACAAGAACAAGAAAAAATTAAAAAATATGGANCTGTTTCTGCAGGCATTCAGCAACTAGTATCTAATTTTATGATGAATAGATTTAAAGAAAANAANCCTCANTNTGGTATGACANTNTANGAAAAAACACTTGATAATTACCTTAATCAAGTTCCNTTAGACTANAATNAATAAATAATTTATNTAATTANAANTTTTTTGGAATATAGAGTTCAGTTATTGACCCAGTAATTATTTCAGANGAATTTGCAATAGTTTCTGATAATGTAGGGTGTGGATGAATNGTCATACCTATATCTTCAGGGTTAGCGTTCATTTCNAGCGCTAACATTGCTTCACTTATTAAATCACCAGCGTTATCCCCAACTATTCCAACACCTAAAATTTGTGTTTTTTCAAGATTAGTTAGAATTTTTGTTTTACCTTCANTAGCATTCATTGTCATTGCTCTACCATTTGCTGACCAAGGAAATTCAGATTTATTATATTTTATAGATTGTTCTTTTAACTCTTTTTCTGTAAAACCAGCCCATGCTATTTCAGGACTAGTATAAATAACTGAAGGNACNGCNACTGGATCATAAATAGCATTTTGTCCAGCAATTACCTCAGCNGCTACCTTNCCTTCAAAAGANGCTTTATGNGCAAGCATTGGATCNCCAGTAACATCACCAATTGCATAAATATTAGGGATTAATGTTCNNCTCTGNTTATTTACNGGAATAAATCCTCTAGNATCTANTTCGATTCCAGCCTTNANTAAATTTAAATTAGAAGTATTTGGTGTTCTACCTGCACANATTAATACATTATCAAAAACATCTTTAAATTCTTTATTTTTTTGCTTAAATGATACAACTACTGAATTATCTGCTTGAGGAACTAAACTTGTAACTTCAGTTGATAGGTANATGTTTTCACAATTTTTTTCAAATTTATCTGATAATGGTTTAAGTAAATCATCNTCAATCATTGATAAAAGAGATGGTAAAAATTCAGCAATTGTGATTTTAGAACCTAAACTATTAAAAACAGTTGCCAACTCTAATCCAATATANCCTCCACCAATAACTAATAATCTTTTAGGGATTTTGTTAAAATTCAAAGCATCTTTNGAATATAATATCGATGGATGGCTCTTATCCAAAGCTGGTATCACTGATGATTTTGAACCAGATGCAATTATACAATTATCAAACTCTAACTTAATATTTTTTTCTTGATTGTCAGTAATAGATAATTGATTAGCTGATAAAAATTTAGCTGTACCATTTATTAAATTTACTNTTCTTGCTTTAGCTAGAGATTCNATTCCTTTATTTAAATCATTAATTATTTTATTTTTCCATTTATGAATTTTATCAAGNTTAATTTCAGGCTCAGAAAATTTAACACCTATTTTTGATGAATGTTTTGCTTCGTTNATAATTTTACTTATATGCAATAATGATTTNGAGGGTATNCANCCNCTATTNAANCACACTCCTCCAAGTGAATTNTTTTTATCAATCAAAGTAACATCTAAACCTAAATCAGCTGCTCTAAATGCTGCGTTATATCCNCCAGGTCCAGATCCTATAATTGCTAATTGAGTTTTACTTGAATTATCCATTAAGTAATTTTGGATTTGATATTAATTTTGAAAAAAGATTAGTGAATGAAGCTGCTGCTGCACCATCAATAATTCTGTGATCATATGATAATGATAATGGAAGAATTTTTCTNGGTTTAAATCTTCCTTTTATAAAAACAGGCTGNATACTTATCTTAGATAATCCTAAAATTGCTACTTCAGGAGGATTAATAATTGGAGTAAAGTACTTACCNCCAATGTTTCCTAAGCTAGTTATAGTAAAACAACCTCCAGACATATCTTCTATTGTCAACTTACTATTTTTAGCTTTGTCAATTAATGAAAGTAATTCAAAATTAATTTTTTTGATAGATTTTTTATTTACATCTTTTATTACAGGAACTACTAATCCTTTACTTGTATCTACAGCTATTCCAATATTACAATAGTTTTTTTGTATCATATAATCTTTAGATTCACTTAAAGAAGTATTAAAAATGGGTATATCTCTTAAAACAATTGATACTGCTTTGATAAAAAATGAAATAAACGAAACTTTTGAATTCTTATCTTTACTTTTTATTACTTTTCTAATATTATCTAAATCTGTTATATCACATTCATCAAATTGTGTTACATGAGGTATATCTGTCCATGACTTNTGTAATCTTTTNCCTGTAGTCTTTTTAATATTATTTAAATCTATTTTTTCACAAAAACCCCATNTAGATGCAGAGTTAAAAATATCATCTGTTTTNTCTTGACNTGNATTATNATCAGTGATTANTGAATTTGAAATATTTTGNTTATTATTTTTAACATCATCTAAAGTAATTCTTCCATTTCTACCTGTTCCTATTATTTGCGATAAATCACAATTAAGCTCTCTTGCTAATTTTCTTACCGATGGACTAGTATAAATTATATTATTATCTATTGTTTCTTGATTAGTAGATAATTCATTTGAATTNATAAAATTAGTGCCTTCATCAATTGATTTTTNCTTNTCAGTTGGTTTATCAATCTCTACTANTAAGTTATCTTTACTTGGGAGAAAATTANCTTCATTATTTTCTTTATATTTTTCATCTTNATTTTCAATTACTTCTTTATCATCGTTAACTTCTTGATTATCATTAGATACTAATGATATTATTAAATCACCTGGAGATATTTGNGATCCTATATCAACATGAATTTGCTGAACTTTACCAGATTGATCTATAGGAATTTCCATTGAAGTTTTCTCAGATTCTACAATTATAACATTATCATTTTTGTTAACCTCCTGATCGTTTTTAACAAGAACATCAGTTACAGTTACATCTTTGATTCCTTCACCTATATCTGGTAGATTAAAATTCATAAAATTCACTTAAAATAATTATTCAATATTAACTCTTTTTAAAGATAAGATTAAATAGATTTTGGATTTGGTTTACTTGTATCAATATTATATTTTTTCAAAGCTTTAGTTAAAGAATCTTTTCTTAAAATTCCATTTTTATATAATAAATTTATAGTTGAAAGAACAATATAGTATTTATTAACCTCAAAAAAGTCTCTTAATTCNTCTCTAGTTTCACTTCTACCAAANCCATCAGTNCCNAGCGAAACAAAAGGACAATCTATGTAAGGCGCAATTTGCTCTGCAACCAACTTAACATAATCACTCACAGCAATAACAGGACCATTTTTACTTTTTAAACAATTATCCAAATAAGATTTTTTACTTGGACTATTNGGGTGTAAAGTATTCCATCTATCAATATTCTCAGCTTCCTTATGAAGCTCAGAATAACTTGTAACAGACCATATTGTGCTATCNATATTCCAATCATTACTTAAAATTTCAGATGCTTTTAGAACCTCATTCATCATTGGTCCACTTCCAAGAAGCTGTACTTTTATATTTTTACTTTTAGACTTATCTTTAAAACAATACATACCNTTTATAACACCATCAATNATATCATAATTTGGTAAAGGAGGATGAACATAATTTTCATTTTCAACAGTTAAATAATAAAAAACATTATTCTGCCATTCNTACATATCTTTTAATCCATACTGAATTATTATTGCAATTTCATAAGCAAACGCTGGATCATAAGATTTTAANTTAGGAACAGTTGAAGAAATTAAATGACTATGTCCATCTTGATGCTGCAAACCTTCTCCAGCTAGAGTTGTTTTTCCAGCTGTTCCTCCAATTAAAAAACCTTTTGTACGCATATCTGATGCAGCCCATATTAAATCTCCTACTCTTTGAAACCCAAACATTGAATAGTAAATAAAAAATGGTATCATATTTATGTGAAAATTTGAATAAGAAGTTCCTGCTGCAATAAATGAAGAAAGAGAACCTGCCTCACTTATTCCTTCCTCAAGTATTTGCCCATCTTGAGCCTCCTTNTAATATAAAAATTGGTCAGAATCAACTGGATCATATAGCTGACCTTGATGAGAATAAATTCCAATTTTTCTAAAAAGTGGATCTATACCAAATGTTCTTGCTTCATCAGGTATTATTGGGACAATTTTCTGACCAATTAATGGATCATCACACAAAATAGTTAATAATCTCACAAAAGCCATAGTAGTTGACATTTCTCTATCTTTAGATCCATCTAAAATTTCTTGAAGTGAATCAAGTTTAGGAATATTTAATGGTTTACAACTATTAGATCTATAAGGTAAAAAACCGCCAAGCTTATTTCTTCTTGATATTAAATACTTAATCTCTTCACTGTCTTCATGAGGTTTATAAAAAGGTGCATTAACACACTCTTGATCACTAAGAGGAATATTAAAGTGAGTTCTAAATTTTAATAATTCCTGTTCATTTAATTTTTTTTGTTGATGCGTAATATTTCTACCCTCACCGGCTTCACCTAAACCATATCCCTTAATAGTTTGAGCTAGTATAACTGTTGGCTTTTCTGTTTGATTAACTGCATTATTATATGCAGTAAATATTTTAGCAGGATCATGACCTCCAAATTTTAAATTTTCTAAATCTTTATCTGATAGATCTTCAACTATTTTACTTAGTTCTTCATTTTTATTCCAAAAATTTTCTCTAAAGTATTTACCACCCTCAACTATATACTTTAATAATTCACCATCTGTCATTTTATTTAAATACTTTATAAGAATGTTATTCTTATCTTTTTCAAAAAGATTATCCCATTGAGAGCCCCATATTAATTTTATAACATTCCATCCAGCACCCCTAAAAGCACCCTCCAACTCCTGGATTATTTTACCATTTCCCCTAACGGGACCATCCAAACGTTGTAAATTACAATTAATCACAAAAATAAGATTATTTAACTTTTCCCTTGAAGCCAATGTAATTGCGCCTAATGATTCGGGTTCATCCATTTCTCCATCACCTAAAAAAGCCCAAATTTTTGTGTTATTATTTTTAATTAACTTTCTATCAATTAAATATCTCATAAATCTTGCTTGATATATTGCTTGAATTGGAGCTAATCCCATTGAGACAGTTGCAAACTGCCAATAATCTGGCATGAGCCAAGGATGAGGATAAGAAGTCAATCCATCATTCAAATCTCTTCTAAAATTATTTAAATGTTTATCATCAAATCTTCCTTCTAAATAAGATCTTGAATAAATTCCTGGAGATACATGACCTTGAAAATAAATTATATCAGTTCCATTTAAGTTTTCAGGCCCTTTAAAAAAATGATTAAATCCTACTTCGTATAAACTAGCAGAAGAAGCAAATGATGATATATGTCCACCAATTCCTTGATTTTCTCTATTTGCTCTTACAACCATAGCCATTGCATTCCATCTTATAATAGACTTTATTTTTCTTTCAATTTCTCTATCACCTTGGAATGGTACTTGATTTTCTAAAGATATAGTATTTTTATAGTCAGTAATAAGATTATTTTGAATATCTAAACCAATATTTTTAGACTCGTTGATAACTTTATCAATTATATGCTTAGCTACGTCTTTTCCTCTAGATTGAACTAAACTCTTAAATGAGTCAATCCAATCTTTGATTTCTTCATTATCAATATCTATTTTATTATTATTATTATTATCCATAAATTAAATTTGAATTATTAATTAAAATTCTATGCTTAAATTTACACATACTATTCTTAAAAAATAATGAAAGTTGCATTTTTAACTGCCGGTGGTATTGCACCATGTTTATCATCTTCAATTGTTAGTTTAATTAAACATTATAGCAAAAAAAATAAAGATATTGAATTTATAGGATATCTAAATGGATATAAAGGATTGTTAAAAGGCAATAGCATTAAAATTCCTTCAACTATTCATAATTATGAAAGTGAAATATATTCTTTCGGAGGATCTTTTATTGGTAATAGTAGAGTAAAATTATCAAATATTGAAGATTGTATTAAAAATAATTATGTAATGTCTAATGAAATTCCTCTTGAAGTTGCAGCGAACCAATTAGTTAAAGATAAAGTAGATGTTCTTCATACAATAGGTGGTGATGACACAAATACAACCGCTGCAGATTTAGTTAATTATTTAGACAATCATAATTACAAGTTAACCGTTGTTGGCTTACCCAAAACAATTGATAATGATATAATTCCACTTAAGCAAACTCTTGGAGCATTTACTGCTGCAGAAAATTCAAGTAATTTTTTTAAAAATATTGTAAATGAAAATACTACAAGCTCGAGACAACTCATAATTCATGAAGTTATGGGAAGAAATTGTGGCTGGTTAACTGCTTACAGTGCTTATTTATATATGAATGATTTAGAAAAAAATAAGTTTGTTTCAAGTATAGGCCTATCTAAACAGAAATGGTCTATTCATGGAATTTATATTCCTGAAAAGGAATTTGATTTAGAACAAGAATCTAAAAGATTAAATGATGTAATGAACAAATATGACTGTGTAAATATTTTTTTAAGCGAAGGTGCTGGGGTAGAAAATATTATTAGAGAAAAGCAAAATAATGGAGAAGAAATTAAGAAAGACGCATTTGGGCATGTTAGACTTGATGAAATTAATCCAGGAATTTGGTTTTCAAAATACTTCAAAAATAAACTGAATTGTGATAAAGTTCTTGTACAAAAAAGTGGTTATTTCTCAAGATCTGCAGCGCCTAATAAAGCCGACTTAGAATTAATAAACAATCATTGTCATCTTGCTGTAGAAAATTCTCTAAAATCTATTTCAGGAGTTATTGGAATTGATGATGAGAATAATAAGCTTAGTTGCATAAATTTTAACAGAATTAAAGGTGGAAAACCATTTGATATTAATTCAGATTGGTTTAAAAAACTACTTAAAAAAGTTCAAAAAATTTAAAATCTCTATTTTAAGTTCCACAAAATGTTTTATATGTTTTATCAAAATCTTTTGGTACTATTTGTAATTCTATATTCTTTGAATCGTAATTATATGTTTTGGACATAAGTTCTAATAAATTATCAAAGCTCTGCTTATCTCCACTAGAAGCGTTTTTTAATGCTAATTCTACTAAATGATTTCGAGGTATATAAAGTGGATTATTTTTTTGCATTATTTTATAAGATTTTTCTTTATTTTTTACTCTTTCAATCCATTTTTTTTCCCAAATTTTAAAATCTTCAGATTTAAACAAAGAATTATTAAGATATTTATTTAAGGTTAAAGATGCAAATGTATTAGTGTAATCTGCCTTATGATTCTCCATTAGTCTAATTAGATCACTAACTAACAATTTATCTTTTTCTGTAGGATTAATTATTCCTATTTTCTTACACATCATTTTAATCCACTGATTTGAAAATAAGCTAGGAAATTTATTTAAACAATTTTGAACCAATTCAATTGCTTTAGATTTATCTTTTTCAATTAAATGTAAAATTGTTCCAGCAAAAACTGTTATGTTCCAATATGCTATTTTATGTTGATTACCAAAAGCGTATCTACCTTGATTATCAATTGAACTAAAAACAGTTTTAGGATCGTATGAATTCATAAAAGCACAAGGTCCATAATCAATTGTCTCACCACTAATAGTCATATTATCTGTATTCATCACGCCATGTATGAAACCAACTCTAATCCAATTTATTATAAGATCAATATATTTATTTATAATTAATTTTAATAATTCAAGATAAGGTGATTTACTTTTTAAAATCTCAGGATAATGTCTTTTAATCACATAATCAACGAAAACTTTAAAGTCTTTATTAGAACAAAAATTTTTCCCAAATTCAAATGTTCCAAATCTTATATGACTTGAAGCTATCCTTGTTAAAATAGCACCTTCATTGATTGAATCACGATATACTTTCTCTCCAGTAGAAACTACTGCTAGACTTCTAGTAGTAGGAATTTTCAAATAATACATTGACTCACTTATAAGATATTCTCTTAACATCGAGCTCAACGTTGCCCTACCATCTCCTCCTCTTGAAAATGGCGTTTTCCCTGAACCTTTTAATTGAATATCATACAACTTATTAATTTTATCTTTACACTCACCAAGCAATATTGCTCTTCCATCTCCTAGCATTGTAAAATTTCCAAACTGATGACCTGCATATGCTTGAGCAATAGGGTTTGAATTTTCAAGTAATTTATTTCCAGAAAAATAATTACTAATTAAATCATTTTCAAAAATATTAAGATTTAGATATGTTGCTAATTTATTATTAAAATAAATTAAATGAGGATTTTCAACTTTAGTAGGTTTTGTTTTTTTAAAAAAACAATCAGGTAAATCAGAGTAAGTATTTTTAAGATTTAATTTATCTTTAGAAAAATCCATTTTTTTAAAAATTATTTTTCATGGATATTTTAAATGAATAATTAATTTTTAATAAAAAAACAATCATTTCAATCATTTATAATTTCACCATTATCACTCCAGCGAATCAAATCTTTTGATACAATATCATTATCATAAACTATTTTTGATTTGATATTTCCTGATTCATAATACCAAACTTCTTCACCATCTTTTAAATTATAGCTATAATTAATTATGTGTTGAATTTTTCCTGATGGATAATAATCAATCCATTGTCCATGTAATTGATTATTAATATAATTAGTTTTATTTTTTATGTTTCCATCTTCGTCATATGTAATTGCAACACCATCTAACTTATTATTTTTATATGAAACATTGTATTTAACTTTGCCATTATTGTGATATGTTATTTCATGATTTTTTGAAGAACATGAAATAAAAAAAAGGAATAAATATAAGAATAAAATTTTGAACATTTTAAAAAGTGTGGCGACGCAGGGACTCGAACCCCGGACACCCGGATTATGATTCCGGTGCTCTAACCAACTGAGCTACATCGCCATATACTATTTTTTCTTTTCAATTAGATTATAAATCAATCTTACAGCAACACCTGTTGCACCAACCTTGGGTTGATAGCTAGGTTCTTTTGGACCCCATGCTGTGCCTGCGATATCTAAATGACACCATGGAGTATTTCCAACAAACTCCTTTAAAAAAGCACCCGCTGTAATTGTGCCAGCTCCAGCTTTACCAATATTTTGGATGTCAGCATATTTGCCTTTAATATCTTTAGAATATTCAGGCCATAAAGGTAGTTCCCATACTTTTTCATTTGTAGCCATACCAGATTCTTTAATTTGATTAATTAAATCTTCATTATTGCCCATTAATCCTGTTGCTCTATTTCCTAAAGCAACTAAAACTGCTCCAGTAAGTGTAGCAAAATCAATCATTGCACTTGGTTTATATTTTTCATTGATATATGATAAAACATCAGCTAAAACTAAACGACCTTCAGCATCAGTATTTAATATTTCAATAGTTTTTCCATTATATGCTTTAACGATATCACCTGGTCTAGAAGCATCAGATCCTGGCATATTTTCAGTTGCACCAACAGCAAAAACAATATTTAATTTAGGCTGAAGTGCTGCAACAGCTTTCATTAAACCAAAAACAGCTGCACCTCCACACATATCAAATTTCATTTCATCCATTCTTGGTGGTGGTTTTAATGATATTCCGCCTGTATCAAAAGTTAAACCTTTTCCAATTAAACCAAATGGCTTATCCCCTTTTTTGCCTCCTGAATATTCAACTATAATGAACTTAGCAGGTTCCTTAGCACCTCTAGCCACACTATAAAATGAACCCAACCCTAATTTTTCAAATTCCTTCACATCTATAACTTTAATTTTAAAGTTTTTAGTTTTTGAAATTTCCTTAGCTTCATTTGCTAAATATGTTGGCGTTAAAAAGTTTGCAGGATGATTTCCTAAATCTCTAGCATAATTAACAGATTCTCCAATAACCTGTCCTTTACTTAAACTTTTTAAATCTACATCACCAATGAAAATAACTTCATTTAAAGAAAAATTAGTTTTTTTAGACTTATAATCTAAAAATTTATATTGGCCAAGTAATAATCCTTCAGTAAAAGCTTGAGCATTAAGAGAATTACTCAATCCAAATGAATTTGAATCGATCGTAACAGAAGAAATTTTATTCATTTCAATATTTCTTACAATATTTGCTGCTATAGATCTTAATTTATTGGAATCTAACTTATTTTTGTCGCCTAATCCATAAAATGAAAATTTATTTATTTTACCATTTGAAAATAAATCAATTTTTTTACCGAAATCGCCTTTAAATGAATCCGTATTAAAAGCATTTTTAAGTGTGGTACCTAATAAATCATCAAGTGATTTATTTACTTTTTCATCTTTAAATTTTCCCGATATAAATAAACTTGTTTTTACTTTTTTAATTGATACTTTTTCTACTTTAATTGATATATTTTGACTCATTGCAAATAAACTCCGAAATTATATTATATAAATTTAATAATTTTAAGTGTTGAATCTATTTATTATTATTATTATTAAACAAGTATAAAAAGGAGTATTTAAAGATTATGTATAATAAAGGAATGTTGCCTGAAGGAACTTTTAATAATAAGGTTGTACTAATTACTGGTGGAGGGACTGGGCTAGGTAAATCTATTGGTGAATATTTAGTAAAACTTGGAGCTAAAATAATTATAACGAGTAGAAGACAAAATGTTATAGATGAAACAGCAGAAGAATTTAATAAAATTTCAAAGAATAGTACAATTGCAATAGCTGGAGATGTAAGAAATCATGAAGATGTAAAAAATGTAATTGAAACTGGTTTTAAACATTTTAAATCAATCGATTGCTTAATTAATAATGCAGCAGGAAATTTTATTAGTCCAACAGAAAGATTAACTCCTGGAGCATTCGATGCTATTATAGACATTGTTTTAAAAGGATCAACATACTATACTCTTTTGCTAGGTAAGAAATGGATTAAAAATAAAATTCCAGGGACTATTTTAAATATTACTACCACATATGCTTTTACTGGATCTGGATATGTAATTCCTTCTGCATGTGCTAAAGGTGGTCTTTCTTCAATGACAAGATCAATAGCAGCTGAATGGGCTAAATACAAAATTAGATGCAATGCAATTGCACCTGGTCCATTTCCAACTAAAGGCGCTTGGGATAGATTAGTACCACCAGGTTTTTCAAAATTTATAAATATGACAAAAAGAATCCCACTCAAAAGAATGGGAGAACATCAAGAACTTTCAAATTTAGCAGCCTATTTACTATCTGATTATTCTTCTTATATGACTGGTGAAATAGTTACTCTCGATGGTGGTGAATGGACATATAATGCTGGTCAATTTTCATTTTTAGATAAGATACCAAAAGCTATGTGGTCTTTAATTGAAAAAACAATAAGAAAGAAAAATAAAAAATGATGACAGTTTATAGAAATTTTAGATTTCATTCTGCTAGATTTTTACCAAATTTGTCAGACGATCATATTTGCAAACAAATGCATGGACATACATTCAATCTAACTATATATGTAGAAGATGAAATTAATAATACTACTGGATTTGTAATGGATTTTTACGACATAGATAAAGTTGTAAACAAAACGATTATTTCTAAAATTGATCATAAAGTTCTAAATGATATAGCTGAGTTAAAAAATCCAACAAGTGAAAATTTATGTAAATGGATTTGGAAAAAATTAAAAAAAAACCTACCCATGCTAACTAAAATCAAGTTATCAGAAGATCACGGAACAGGAATAGTATTTACAGGTGAATAAAATTGCTGCACTTTGTTTAAGTGGAGGAATGGACTCAACCTCCTTACTTTTAAGGTTAATTAGAAAAAATTATAAAGTTTTTACATTATCATATGATTATGGTCAAAAACATAAGATTGAGATTCAAAAAGCAAAAGATAATATTCAATATCTTAAATCAAAAAATATTGATATAAATCATAAAGTAGTTAACTTATCTGACTGTGTAAATCTTTTATCATCTTCAATAACCAATAATAAAATAGAAGTTCCTCAAGGTCATTATGAAGAGGAAAGCATGAAATCAACTTTTGTTCCTAATAGAAATGCTATATTTTCCTCAATTTTATATGGGTATGCAATAACAATTTCCAAAAAGTTTAATACTAATGTATCTATTAGTCTTGGTGTTCATTCAGGAGATCATGCGATATACCCTGATTGCAGGCAAGAGTTTTATGATAAACTTTTTGATTCATTTAAAGAAGGTAACTGGGAAAGTGATAAAATAGAACTTAGTCTACCTTACATAAATTTGGATAAATCAAAGATTTTGGTTGATGCTCAAAAATCTTGTGAAGTTTTAAATTTAAATTTTAATACCATTTTTGCAAATACTATTACAAGCTACAACCCAAATAAAAATGGTTTATCATCAGGCAAGTCTGGCTCAGATATTGAAAGGATTCTAGCGTTTAATAAAATAGGTCTCAAAGATCCAATCAAATATATTGAATCATGGGATTCAATTTTAAAAAACGCTTTAGAAACTGAAAAAAGATTTAAAAAATCTAAAGATTTTCAATAAAGCTTTTAATCTCGCTATAATTTGGTTCAACACCAGGATTTGGCTCAGCTTGCCATGCATATTTAANTATGCCATCTTTAACTACAAAAACAGCTCTGTTTGAACAAGTATACCCTTCTAAACCTCCNAAACCTTCAAACAAAACATCATAATCTTTTGTTACAGTTCTATTAAAATCAGATAATAGATCAAAATCTAAATTATACTTTGATGCAAAAGCATTATTAGAGAAAGGAGAATCGACACTTATGCCTAAAACTTTAGCATTAAGTGNATTAAAAGACTCTAGATTGTCTTGNAAAGTACACATTTCTGTATCACAGACACCAGTAAAAGCGCCAGGATAAAAAGCTAAGACTACGATATTATCTGAAAAATCAGATAAAGATACATTTTCTTTTTTTGTGTTACTAAGAGTAAAATCTGGAGCTTTATCATTTACATTTAACATAGCTAATTCCTTTAATTTTTTTTATTAATATGCATTAAAATTAGTNATGATATTTTTTATAATAAAAGATTNTTTAATATTTAATATTTTTAACTTTTAAATTATAATTTCTTTTTTNTATTTCATGATAGAAAACTTNACCAGAAANAGCTGATTCAATGGCATGTGCTCCTGGTTTAATAGTTCCATCTAATATTTTTTGCATTACAATTGAAGCATGCCAGCCAGTCCATTTTTCCATTGCCATAAATTTTGTTTGATTATCATACTTCTCATGAACTTCATACCTTATACCACACCTTGCATTATCTTTAATCCCAGTACCATCGACTCTCATTAAACAAATATCATTTCTATCATCATATCCTAACTTAGGCTCTAAAAGAAAATGGTAAAATTCTCTAGCAGAGAACTTGGTATTTTTAAAATTAATTTCTTTTTCATCAAAAAGACCTAATTCTCGAAATGATTTCATTTGTTCCCAATGACCTTTATATCTTAGTGTTTTATTTTCTAACCTATTTAGTTTTCCCTCAAATGTCCACGGCATTGTCGACAAACCACCTGAAGTAATCGCTGCTTCTAATATACCTATCCCATCAAACTCTAATTCTTCGATATCTTCAAAGCATGGAACTTCTGTAACTTTTTTATCTCTTAAAAAATATGCATTTCCATCATATTCATTTGTTAAGCCTTGAATGTTAAAAAATAATGAATAATTCCATGGAGGCTTTGGATTTTGAGGTAATCCCCCATCCCAAATAAGTATATCTTCTGGTTTATCAAAATACTCCATTGCAAGTAAGGCCATGGTAACATTCATACCTGGTCCCATTCCACAATCTGGCACAATTGATATATTCTTCTTCTTTGCCTTTTCATTACAAGATAATTGTTTTATTACATTCTTTGTATGTCCACCAAGATCAACCATT
The DNA here is from genome assembly GCA_002693365.1 of Fidelibacterota bacterium. Classification (GTDB taxonomy): domain Bacteria; phylum Fidelibacterota; class Marinisomatia; order SCGC-AAA003-L08; family D37C17. Next base: position 1,389 of record NZPQ01000053.1, on the reverse strand, counting down.
GAAGTGTTAGTTTCAATAGCAATTTTTGTAAGGAATGGATTAAATGGATATGGTACTGCACTGAGGAAAATATCACATTTATTTAAGATTTTTATCAACTCACTTTTATCATTTAAATCAATTACTTTAGAAATGATTTCTGTCTTATTTGATTTAACAAATTTTATTTTGCTAATACAATCTTTAAGAGAACTTGTATTAGAATCCAATAATATCAATTGTTTTGGGACTGCATACAATAAGATATCATAAGCTGCTGCAGTACCTTGCTTGCCTGTTCCTAAAATACATACTTTAGTCATAATATTTATTTCTCTAATTATTTAAAAAAGATATACTAAATTACACTATCTAAATTAAAGGTATTTTACATGAAAAAAACATCAATAATTTTTATTACTTTACTTTCTTTAGTTTTTAATCAAAATCAAAACACATATATATGGAGCGGATCATCAATAAGTATAGCTGATAATCTTGATGCTTTGAATTTGAATCCAGCTGGTTTAGGTTTCAATAGAGGAGAACAACAAGCATTAATCTTTAAAAACCTTGAAGGAGATAATAATTTTATTGGATTAACTTCTAGATTTAAATCTGGATTTGCATATGAACTATATTATGATAATTCATCTTATAATTATTCAATTGGTTACGGCTCACAATTAATGAATAATTTTTATTCTGGCTTTAAGCTTAATAAAAAACGAGATTATTCTTTAGGATTGCTTTATAGACCATTTGATTTTTTATCAATAAGTTCTGTTATTTATGATAATCACCGAAATGCTGATTATAAATTATCTAGATATAGTTTTGCTATTAAACCTTTTGAAATAAATAAATTATTTAGTAATAAAAATTCATATTTAAAAAAGTCTAACTTTTCTTTTGGATATGATAAAACAACAAATGAAATAGATCAAAAAATTCAAGAACAATACTTTTTAAGTTTAACTATTACACCTGGAATAGATTTTTCTTATTTTACTTATGATGATAATTATGGTTTTAATCTTTCTTTTAACCTTGGAAAAGAAGGAGCTCAGATTAATACATACTCTTCTAATCCATTTTATGGAATAAATAGTTCTTCTACCTCTCTTGTTCTATATAATTATTCTCAAACTTTAGAAAGCAATTTAAATTTTAAAGAAAATAAAAAATTAAATTATGTTTTTACAAATTTAGATGGATATTTTATTGATGAAGAACCTACAGTATCACCATTTGATTTTATTTTTGAAATTAATATTCCTTTTATTGGAAGTGAAAATGCAGTGGGCACTCAATTAAGAAAATGGATTGATAATATACATAAAATTACAGAAGATGAATCAATTGACGGATTAGTTATAAATTTAGGAAACGTAAAAGCAGGATTTGGGA
>NZPQ01000052.1 GCA_002693365.1 Fidelibacterota bacterium | reverse complement strand
AATGCTTGGAAAGAATGGTCAAATACATCTTTAGAAGATAGAATCAAAATTTTTCACAAAATGGCAGATTTATTGGCCGGCCCATACAGAAATTTAATAAATGCTTCAACAATGCTTGGGCAGAGTAAAAATATATATCAAGCTGAAATTGATTCAGCGTGTGAATTAATAGACTTTTTTAACTTCAATTGCGAATATCTTTATAATATACATAAGCAACAACCAAAATATTCTCCTGAAGGAATGAAAAATTCAACCGAATATCGTGCATTAGAAGGTTTTATATTTTCTGTTGCACCATTTAATTTTACATCTATCGCAGCCAACTTATCATGTGCTCCAGCTTTACTTGGAAATGTAGCCTTATTTAAACCTGCTTCGTCATCTGTTTATTCTGGTCACTTCCTAATGAAACTATTTAAGGATGCCGGATTACCTGATGGTGTAATTAATTTCTTACCTGGTTCAGGTTCAGAAATAGGCAATATTGTTTTAAATCATAAAGATTTAGCTGGTATACATTTTACTGGATCTACTAAAGTATTTCAAAGTATGTGGACAACAGTTGGAAAAAATATCCAAAATTATAAATCATACCCAAGAATTGTTGGTGAAACAGGTGGTAAAGACTTTATATTAGCTCATAAAAGTGCAAATCAGAAAGCACTTTGTACAGCAATGATTAGAGGAGCATTTGAATATCAAGGACAAAAATGCTCTGCAGCATCTAGATGTTATCTACCAACAGAAGTTTGGGAGAATATTAAACAAGATTATCAAAAAGATGTATTTTCAATTAAAATTGGTGATGTTGAAAACTTTAAAAATTTCATGAATGCAGTAATTGATGAAAATTCATTTGATAATATAGTATCATACATAGAATACGCAAAAAAATCAAATGATGCATCAATTATAACTGGAGGTAATTATGATAAGAGCGAAGGTTATTTCATTGAACCTACTACAATAATTACAAAAAATCCTAATTTCAAAACCATGGAAGAAGAAATTTTTGGACCTGTATTAACTATATACTTGTATGATTGTTCATGGAAAGATGTATGTAAACTTGTTGATAATACATCTCCTTATGCCCTTACAGGGGCTATTTTTGCTGAAGATAAAGAAAAAATTATTTCTGGAACAAAGTATTTGAAACATTCTGCGGGTAATTTTTATATAAACGACAAACCCACAGGAGCAGTTGTTGGTCAACAACCATTTGGGGGATCAAGGGCTTCTGGAACAAATGATAAAGCTGGTGCACCTGCAAATCTTCTAAGATGGACTTCTCAAAGAACTATCAAACAAACTTTTAATTCTCCCGAAGATTATAAATATCCGTTTATGAGTGAAGAATAAATGAATCATAAAATATTCTCTGAGTCTAATCCTTTAAGATTTGTAATAATTCACAAACCTGGTAAAGAACATAGTTTTATAACGCCAGATAATATTTCTGAAAAAATTGAAGTCAATGGAAAGTTAAAAGACAATCCTAATTTTTTATTATTTGATGATTTGATCCAAATAAAAAAAGCTGTTAAGGAGCATGAAGAGTTTTCAAAAATTTTACATAATTATACTGATGGAAATACTTATCAATTTTCTGACCTACTTAAATATACTTTAAGAAATGAATCTAGTAAAAAAAATCTAATTAAAAAATGTATAAACAATGAGTTAAAAACTTATAACAATCAAATAAATTTAAAAAAACTACAAAATTTAAATTTAGATATATTAGTTGAGGTTTTAATTACTGGTTATCTAAAAACAGAAAAAGTTTTTAATCACCCACTTCCTAATTTGATTTTCACGAGGGATTTAGGTGTAGTAATTGGAAAAACAATTCTAATTACGTGGAATAAAAAACAAGTTAGAAATCGTGAAAATATATTGTCTGAGTTTATTTTCTCAAATTATGAGCATTTTCAAAATCTAAAAATTTATGACTTTAATAAACATTACCCAAATCTTAGTATTGAAGGTGGAGATATTTTAGTACTTGATAATAAAAGAGTTTGCATTGGTATAAGTGAAAGAACATCTATTGAATCTATAAAAAAGATAAATAAAATAATTTTTCAAGAGGGATTTGATTCTGTATTTGCTGTAAATCTTCCAAAAAAACGTGCTTACATGCATCTTGATACAGTTTTTACTATTGTAAGTAATAATGAAGCTTTAGTTTATCCTCCATTTTTAAATGACAACAATGAAATTCATATTTTTAAAAAGGAAGGAAATAATTATGTTTCAAATGTTAATATCATTGAAACCTTAAAAAAAGATGGGCTGCAATTAAAACCAATTTTCTCAGGTGGAAAATCAAAAATTATGCAAAAGCGAGAACAATGGACAGATGGAGCTAATTCTTTTGCATTAGAACCAGGTAAAATTATTTGCTACAAGTGTAATGAGTATACACTAAATGAGTTAAAAAAAAATAAATATAAAATTATTTCTAGTAAAGAATATATAAATAAATCTAATGAATATAATATTTCTAAAGATAAATTTGCTATAACGCTTGATAGCTCTGAACTTGTTCGAGGCAGAGGAGGCCCTAGATGTTTAACTTTACCATTACTAAGAATATAAATGAATAAAAAAACTGCTATAATTGCCTTAGGAGGAAATGCATTATCACCAAAAAGTGAAGCTGGAACTATTGAGCAACAATTTAAACATACAAGAAAAAGCTTAAAATCGGTTATGCACTTTGTTAAAAAAGATTATAATATATGTATTACACATGGAAATGGTCCTCAAGTAGGTGCAGAGCTATCTAGGAATGAAATATCAATGAATATAATACCTCCACTTCCATTAAATGTTTTAGTAGCTAATACTCAAGGAGCTATTGGATATATGATTCAACAATCTTTACAAAATGCACTCTATAATGAAGAATCTAAAAGAGAAGTTGTTACTTTTATTTCACAAATGAAAATTGATCGAAATGATANTTCATTAAAAAAACCTTCAAAATTTATTGGAAAAATTTTTTCAAAAGATGAAGCATTTGAACTNTCAAAAAAGTTTAATTGGGAAGTTGCTGAACAAGAAAAAAATCAATGGCGAAGAATTGTTCCATCACCNGAACCTCTTTATATTTTTAATGGAAAATCAATTAAACACTTAGTTGATTTNGGAACTATTGTTATAGCAGGNGGTGGTGGTGGTATACCTGCTTNTAATAAAAAAAATGGTAATTTAAAAGGANTAGATGGCGTCGTCGATAAAGATAAAAGTTCTGCACTTTTAGGAAGAATAATTAGAGCAAATGAATATTTTATTATTACAGATGTTGATAATATATATTTAAATTACAATCAAGATAATCAGATGAAAATTAAAAATGCAACTACTAAAGATTTAAAAAAATGGCTCAAAGATGGACATTTTGGATTAGGAAGTATGGAACCTAAAATTAAATCAGCACTTTATTTCCTTAAACATCATGGAGAAAAAGTTGTGATAACCTCTATTGACAAAATCGAAGATGCTTTAAATAATAAAGCTGGTACGCACATTACTAAATAGTTATGAAAATACACGAATATCAAGCTAAAAAAATATTAAAAAATTATGAAATACCAATTCAGGATGGATATACATTTACTTCTATTGAAAAAGCTGAAGAAACAATTAAAAAAGTAGAAAAAGATTTTAATACAACTGATTTTGTTGTGAAAGCTCAAATACATGCAGGAGGAAGAGGAAAAGGTGGTGGTGTTAAATATTCTCCTAACTTTGATTCTGCTTTAGAAAATGCACGAAATATTTTAGGTATGAATTTAATTACTCCTCAAACTGGTAAAAACGGTAAACTTGTAAATAAGGTTTTTATTACTGAAGCATATGACATAAGCAAAGAATATTATGTTGCCATAACCCTTGATAGAGAAAAGAAAAAAGATGTTTTTATGGTATCAACTGAAGGAGGTGTTAATATTGAAGAAGTTGCTAAACATACACCAGAAAAAATTACAAAAATATGGGTAAATCCCAATACAAATTTAGAAAAAATGGATGCTGAAAAATTAGCTGTAAGTTTAGGTTTTAATGATGAATTAAAAGCTGAAGCTGTAAAAATTTTTATAAAATTATATAAATGTTATACAGAAATGGATTGTACAATTCTTGAAATTAATCCTCTTATTAAAAGTGATAGTAATGAAATTATAGCTCTTGATGCTAAACTTAATTTTGACTCAAATGCACTTTACAGACACCAAGATATTATTTCAATGAGAGATTTATCTGAAGAAGATCCAATGGAGATAGAAGCAAATAAATTTAACCTAAATTATATAAAACTTGATGGAAATGTTGGTTGCATGGTAAATGGAGCCGGGTTAGCAATGGCAACAATGGATATTATAAAATTATCAGGAGGAGAACCTGCTAACTTTCTAGATGTTGGGGGTGCAGCAAATGCAGAAACTATAAAAAATGGTTTTAAAATAATTCTAAAAGATAAAAATGTTAAAGCTGTTCTTATAAATATTTTTGGTGGAATTGTAAGATGTGATAGAGTTGCTAATGGAGTTGTTGAAGCAGTAAATGAACTTGGGCTTAAAGTACCTGTAGTAGTAAGATTAGAAGGAACAAATGCAATTGAAGCTAAAGATATTCTTTCTAAATCAAACGTAAAAATAATCCCAGCAGATAATTTTCATGATGCTGCTTTAAAAGTTGTTAAAGAGGTATTAAAGTAATGTCCATATTAATTAATAAAAATAGTAAAATTATTGTACAAGGAATCACAGGATCAGAGGGATCTTTCCATACACAGCAAATGCTAAATTACGGTACAAATATTGTTGCAGGTGTTACACCTGGTAAAGGTGGTCAAACTGTTTTTGAAAAAATTCCAGTTTTTGATTCAGTTAAAGATGCAAAAAATGAAACTAAAGCTAATGCTTCAATAATTTTTGTTCCTCCAAAATTTGCAGCAGATGCAATAATTGAGTCAGCAAAACAAAAAATAAATACAATCGTTTGTATTTCAGAAGGAATACCTGTAAGAGATATGATTAAAGCAAAACAAATTGTTGATGATAATAATGTCAATTTAATTGGTCCTAATTGCCCAGGAATAATAACTGTTGATGAGTGTAAGCTAGGAATAATGCCTGGCTTTATTGCTAAAAAAGGTAATATTGGTGTAATTTCTAAATCAGGTACATTGACTTATGAAGCAATTGATCAATTAGTTAAAAACAATTTGGGACAAACAACAGCGCTAGGAATTGGTGGTGATCCAATTATTGGTACAGATATGAGAAAAGCACTACAATTATTTGAAGATGACGATGAGACAAAAGGCATAGTTCTAATTGGAGAAATTGGTGGAACAATGGAAATTGAAGCAGCAAAATGGGCAAAAGATAATGCAACAAAACCAATAGTTGGTTTTATAGCTGGTCAAACTGCACCTCCTGGAAGAAGAATGGGTCATGCTGGAGCAATAATCTCAGGTGGTGATGAAACTGCAATTGCTAAAATGAAAATTATGAAAGAATGTGGAATTCATGTTTGTGAATCTCCATCAAATATTGGAAAAAAAATGAAAGAAGTAATCGAGGAATAAATTATGTCAAAGAGAACATTTGCTATTATAAAACCTGATGCTGTTAAAAATAATTATGTTGGAAAAATTTACAATCATATTCTTGAAAAAAAGTTTAAAGTTCTATCAGCTAAATTAATAAAAATGAGTAAATTTCAGGCAGAACAATTTTATTTAGTACACAGAGATAGACCATTTTATGAAGAACTAACATCATTTATGTCTTCTGGAAGATGTATGGTACTTGCACTTGAGAAAGAAAATGCTGTAGAAAGTTGGAGGAATGTAATTGGTGCAACTAATCCTGAAGATGCTCAAGATGGAACTATTAGAAAACTTTACGCAACTAGTTTGGGTGAGAACGCAGTTCATGGATCTGATTCAAATGAAAATGCAGAAAAAGAAATATCATTCTTTTTTTGTGAATCTGAATTAATATAAGCTGGAGGTAAAATGAATTTCTTTAGATTTTTCTTAATTTTTATATTTTTCTTTTGCTGTAATACTGAACCAATAAGGAAAGAAATTGTAGTTGGCAAAACTATCAAGATTGAACCGTCAAATTTTGATACAAAATTAAATAATAATTATAACTTTTTATGGTCAAAACCAAAATTTTCTGGTGAAAATATTGATAAGCCAATGATATTTAAAATTGAAAATAACAAAATGCTACTTACTCCGCTCGTCGAAGGAAATTTTGATATAAGCTTAACTGTTGAAAGCTTAAATAATACCGATTTATACCAAGAGTTTTTCTCTTTTCAAGCAATTGATAAAGGAATTAAAAATAGTAAACAAACTGTGTTTTCTAATAATAACTCTACCACTAAGAGGTATACAATTCAAATAGCTTCTGTTCCAACTCTAGATGAGGCTAAAGAATATCAAAAAAAATTACGAAATAATGGATTTGATGCTTATACCGAATCTTTGACATTAAAAGATAAGCAATTCTGGAGAATTAGAGTTGGAAATTTCACTGATTATAATAAGGCTAAAGAAATTGAAAAACTTCTAATTGAACTGAAATATGATACTTGGTTTACTAATATTAAGTAATTCAAACTAATTCTTGGTAATAACATTATCATTTATATAAATTAACAAGCTTTATAATTAATTATTAAAGAGAAAAAATGGCGGTACCAAAAAGAAAACAGTCAAAATCGAGAAGCAGGAAAAGAAAAGCACAATGGAAAATGAAAGATAACTTTAGTTTATCTACCTGCAATCAGTCGGGAACTACTCATAAAAGGCATCATGCTTACAAAGTTGATGGTGTACTTTATCACAAAGGAAAGATTCTAGTAAAAAACAATTAATTTTCTCTATGAAAATTGGATTAGACATAATGAGTGGTGATAACGCACCTCTTTCTAACATTAATGGTGCTATTAAGTATGTAAACAATCCATTATCTAAAAATAATGAAATTATTTTATATGGTAATGAGAATATCATTAAAAATAATTTAAATCTTTTAAAAAAATATTCTAATCGAATAAATTTTATATATACTACTCAAATTGTTAATATGGATGACTCACCTTCTTTTGCATTTAAGAATAAACGAAATTCTTCCTTGATTAAAATACTTGATGATTTAAAAATTAATAAAATCAATGCTTCTGTTTCAGCTGGTAATACTGGGGCGCTTTTAGCTTCTTCTTTATTAATATTAGGTAAAATTGAAGGAATTAAAAGACCAGCACTAGCTCCTTTTATTCCTGTAGGTAAGAAAGGATTTATTTTATGTGATGCAGGTGCAAATAGCAATGTAAAAGCTGAACATTTAGTACAATTTGCTTTTATGTCTTCAGCTTATTTAGAGCATTTAGGAAATATAAATAATCCAAAAATTGGTCTTTTAAATATAGGAACTGAAGAAAATAAAGGAAATCAATTAACAAAAGATACATTTAAACTTCTAAAAGATATATTTCCAAATTTTATTGGAAATATAGAATCAAGAACTTTATTCGATAACAAAGTTGATATTGTAATTTGTGACGGATTTACAGGAAACATTGTTTTAAAGCTAATTGAAGGAACAATTAAAAATGTTGTAAATAATACCTTAAAAAGTGTTGATAAACATTCACTAAGTAAAATGGTTAAGCCAGTGTTATTCCCAGTTTTTAATGATTTAAAAAAATCTTTCGATTATGAGGAACATGGTGGCACTCCTCTTCTTGGAGTAAATGGTATTGTAATGAAATGTCACGGCTCATCTAATGCAAAAGCAATTGAAAATGCTCTTTTAAACACTCAAATTTCATATGAAAGTAAACTTATTACTAATATGAAAAATGCTTTAAATAAAAATTTAAATGTCATATAAAAATACTGCATATCTCTTCCCTGGTCAAGGTTCACAATACAAAGGAATGGGCTTAAATCTTTATAATAAATATAAAGTTTTCAGAAGAACATATGAACAAGCATCAGATATTCTCAATTTTGATTTAAAAAAAATTTCATTTAGTTTAGAAAGTAATGATATTAATCAAACATTTTATACACAACCTATAATTTTTACATATAACGTTGCTATCTTTAGATTATTGAGAGAATTAAACTATTATCCTACAGCGGTTGCTGGACACAGTCTTGGCGAATACAGTGCTCTAGTATCAATAAATTGTATAAGCTTTGAGGATGGTCTAAAAATAATTAAAACTAGATCACAAGAAATGGATAATTGTGCATCAAATAGGCCTGGGAAAATGGCAGCAATAATTAATTTAAATATTGAAGAGACTAATAAATTATTAAAAAATTTTAAAGAAACAGTAGTAATTGCTAATATCAATTCTAACAAACAAATAATTATTTCTGGAGATTTAATTGGAATTGATAAAATTATTAATCATTGTAAAAAAAATAAAATTAGAGGTATTATTCCATTGAATGTTTCAGGAGCATTTCATTCACCATTAATGGAAAATGCTAAAATTGCTTTGGAAAAAATCATAAATAACACCAAATTTAATGACGTGAAAATACCTATTTATCAAAATTATAATGCAAAAAGCAATTTATTAGGAAAATCTATTAAGAAAAATTTAATTAATCAGCTAGATTCTACAGTTCTATGGCTTGATTCAATTAATAATATGGTAAATGATAATAATATTAATTTTATAGAAGTCGGACCTGGAAATGTTTTAAAAAATTTGAATAAAAATATTAATTCTGATATAAAAAACATTAACTTTAAAGATTTATTAAAATGAAAAATAAAAATATAATTATTACTGGAGCTTCTCAGGGTATAGGTAAAAGTATTGCTGAAAAATTTCATAAAAAAGGTTCAAATATTTTTATGATAAGTAGAAATGAGAATAATCTTTCAAAGCTTAAAAATAAGCTTATGAAAAATACAAAAAACAATCAAGTTATTGAATATTTTGCAGAAAATATTGATAACTATAATAAAATTTTAGATATTGTTAATAGCATTAACAAAAATCATAACAGTATTGATGTTTTAATTAATAATGCTGGCATAACAAGTGATAATTTAATTGTAAAGATGAAAGATGAACAGTGGGATGAAGTTATCAATACAAATCTTAAAGGAACTTTCAACTGTTGTAAAGCAGTTTCAAAATTTATGATAAAGCAAAAATTTGGTAAAATAATAAATATAAGCTCAATTATTGGTCAAATTGGAAACAAAGGTCAAGTCAATTACTCTGCATCAAAAGCAGGTATTTTTGGTATAACGAAATCTTTATCTAAAGAACTTGGTTCCAGAAATATTAATGTGAATGCCATAAATCCTGGATATATAGAAACTGAAATGACTAAAAATTTAAGTAAAGAAAAAAAAGTAGATTTTTTAAGTAAAATACCTTTAAATAGATTTGGTAAAGCAAATGAAGTAAGTGAACTAACATATTTTCTTGCTTCCGATTTAGCAAATTATATTTCAGGACAAACTATAAATATTGACGGTGGAATGGTTGTTTAACTAAAAAAGGAGTAAGTTAATGTCAGATCATAAAAATAAAATAAATAGTATAATAGTAGATAAACTAGGTGTTGATGAAAATAAGATAACTGCAAACGCACACTTTATTGAAGATTTAGGTGCAGATTCATTAGATACAGTTGAATTAATTATGCAATTTGAAGAAGATTTTGGAATTGAGATTCCAGATGAAGATGCTGAAAAGATTTTAACTGTTCAAAATGCATATGATTATATTAGTAACAATACATAAATAATGATTCAAAGAGTTGTTGTAACTGGACTTGGTACAGTTAATCCATTATCAAGAAATGTATCAGGATTTTGGGATGCTCTTATCAATAAAAAAAATGGTATTAATAAAATTACTCATTTTGATTCCTCTAATTTTAAAACAAAACTCTCAGCTGAAGTTAACATTGATTTAAATAACTATTTTAATAAAAAAGAACTCAATAAAATTGATAGATTTACTGCTTTTGCTTTAATTGCTTCAAATGAAGCAATAATTGATGCAAAAATAGATAAAACTATTGATAAAAACAGGGTTGGTGTTATAATTGGATCTGGGATAGGCGGAATAAATACATTAGAAAAAGAACATAAAAAGTCACTTAAAAGTCCAAGAAGAGTAAGTCCTTATTTTGTTCCAAGTATGATATCAGATATCGCTGCTGGACATATTTCTATAAAATATGGATTCAAAGGTCCTAATTTCTCAGTTGTTTCAGCTTGCGCTTCAAGTAACCACGCAATTGGAATGGCATTCAAGTCAATTAAATTCAATGAATCTGATATAGTAATTACAGGCGGTTCAGAAGCAGGTATAACTCCCCTTTCAATTGCTGGTTTTATGAATATGAAAGCTTTATCTACTGAACAAAATCGAAATAAAGCAAGTATACCATTTGATTTAAATAGAAATGGTTTTGTTATGGGAGAAGGATCTGGAATTTTAGTTTTAGAGAGTTTGAAATCAGCATTGAAAAGAAATGCAAAAATTTATGCTGAAATTTCTGGCTATGGTTCAACAGCTGATGCATATCATCTAACCTCCCCCGCTCCAAATGGGAACGGTGCAAATCAAGCTATGAAAATTGCTTTAAGTGAAGCAAGTCTTAAACCTGAAGATATTGACTATATTAATGCTCATGGAACTTCAACTTATTACAATGATTTACATGAAACACAAGCTATAAAAAATCTTTTTAAAAATCATGCTTATAAACTATCTATTAACTCAACAAAATCTAATATGGGCCATCTACTTGGTGCAGCAGGTTCTGTTGAAGCAATAGCGACAATAAAATCTATTATTAATTCATATATTACTCCTACAATTAACTATAAAACTGAAGATCCTGAATGCGATTTAGATTATACTACGAAAAGTGAAACAAAAAAAAATATAAACCATGCTATATCAAATAATTTTGGATTTGGTGGCCATAATGCTTCTATAGTAATTTCTAAATTTGTAGAATAACTATTAGGACATTAAAGACTTAAGTTTTAAAATAGTTTTAACTGGAGTTGGATTTGTTTTGTGTAAAATTGCACAATAGAAACTAACCCAATCAAATAAATAAATTAAATTGAACAATCGTTCAATTAGAGAATCAGAATCATTATCATAAATAAATTGATTTTTAATATTTTTTAATAATTTTGATGTTACATTAATTCTTTTAATAGTTCTATTATTATCATTTTTATCTTTTATCCACAAAATGACATAATTTGAAATATCATTATTTAAAAAACCTTCTATTTCATTGTGATTTTGTTCAGGTAATACGAAGTGTGAAGAAAGAATTTTTGAGTTCTCTGCAAGTTGACACCTAAATCTAAAACCAACAACCTCAGTATTAACGGTACAGTAAATAATTGGAAATTTATTAAAAATAACTTTTGATAAGTTTAATGAGATATTACTATTTGAAATTTTAGCATATTCATTACTTTTAGATTTAATTGATGAAATAGTTTTAAATAATTGTTTATTATATTCTTTATCGATAATACCAATTTCAACAAAAGCTAACAGCAATAAAGATGCAGAATATCCAAATGCAGCTCTAGGTTGAATGCCTTTAGGAAGCTCGACAAAATCATAATTATATTTTTTTGCATTATCTAATATATATCCACCACTTGAAACAATAACTGGAGATATTTTTCTTTTTACAGCAGATTTATAGCATGAAATTGTTTCTTCAGTATTACCTGAATAAGAACAAATAAAAATAAGAGTTTCTTTAGAAATCCAATTTGGCAAATCATAATCTCTATTTACTATTATAGGAATTTTTAAATCATCTTTTAAAACAGTCTTTACAAAATCTCCTCCAATAGCAGAACCACCCATTCCACAAATAATAATATTTTTAATATTAGTTCTTTTTGTCAAGTTAGAATGTTTAATTATTTCAAATGAATGCTCAATATGTAAATATAAATCCTTAATAACTTTAANCATATTATCTTTATCGTANTTAACTATCTGCTCTCTNTTCATGACTTCCTTTGTTTTATAAAATTAATTAAATNTAGAATGTTTTCATTCTTTATTTCNGAACTAATTAATAAATCATCAATCTCTTTGAAAATTTTAGATATATAATCTTTAGTTTCTAAAATTAAATTATTTTCNTTTAAAAAACTTACTATTTCTTTTTTAAGTAAAATTTGATTTTTATTATTTTTTTTATATATNCTGTCTAACATTCCTGGAAATTTTTCTTCAGCTTTAATCATTAAATAAGTTTTTTTATTTAGAATAATATCACTTGATAATGACTTACCCATANTAGATGAATCTGAAGTTATTTCTAATAAATCATCTTGAATCTGGAATACTTTACCTATTAAGAAACCTATTTTTCTAAAATTTTCAACAATTTNATGATCATCAGTAGCTAATAATGCTCCAATTTCAGCTGATAATCCTAGCATATATGCTGTTTTTAAGTTTATCATNTCAAAATATTGCTTTANTGAAATTTTATCAATATTTTGATACTCAATATCTAATGCTTGTCCTTCACAAACAGCAATAAGTGCACTATTGAATTTTTGTTTAATTAAATTAGTACTTGAGTTTAGTTCTCTAAAAGCTAAAGCTAAAATAGCATCCCCAGANAAAATTGCAATTGAATTATTCCATTTTTGGTGGATAGTTGGTATTCCATGTCTTAAACTATCATTATCCATTATATCATCATGAACTAATGAAAATATATGAAGAAGTTCAATTGAAAGTGCAGGTTTTACNGATTTCTCTAATTTACCCCCGCATGCATTATTNACAAGCATACAAAGAAGAGGTCTTACCCTCTTNCCTCCATTTAAAATATGATTGATAGGATTTTTAAGTAGTTCTGGTCCTACTGGNTATATAGAGCTTAATTCCTTATTAATTATATTTTTATATTTAATTATTGTTTTATTCAAATCAATTNATCCTAAGATTATATTCTTNTGCCTTTGACAAAATTTCATTTGAAATTTTGTCTAAATTTTGTTCACTATCTGCTTCAAATCGAAATACTATAACTGGCTGAGTATTAGAAGATCTTATTAATGCCCANCCATANGGGAAACTAATTCGAACTCCATCAATTTTACAACAATCATATTTATTCTTAAAATAATTAATTAATTTATTTGAAATTTCAATTTTTTCTTCATCATTTAAACAGTCTANTCTTATTTCTGGAGTTGAAATATATCTTGGNATNTCTCTGATCATTTCAGCTAATGATAAATCACTTTTNGATAATATNTCTAATAATCTTAAGCCTACATATATTCCATCATCAAAACCAAAATATCTATCTGAAAAAAAAATGTGNCCACTCATTTCNCCACCAATTTTAGATTTTGATTCAATCATTTTATTTTTTATTAAAGAATGACCTGTTTTCCACATAATTGGNTTAGCNCCAATCAACTCNATAACATCTTCTAAAGATTTCGAACATTTTACATCATATACAACNGAATCATTTTGCTTCACAACAAATTTCAATAAAAAAGCAAGTAAAATATCTGCTCTTATTATATTTCCAAGATTATCAACCGCTACTATTCTATCAGCATCACCATCAAATGCAATTCCAACATCATATTTACCTGTTTTCATTTCTTTAATTANATCCTTTAAGTTTGAATCAACTGTTGGATCAGGGTGATGATTAGGGAACGANGNATCTACATCACAAAAAAGTTCTTTNAATTCAATATTAAAGTTTTTATAAATTTCTGGTGCTATAATTCCACCTACAGCATTTCCACAATCCATAACAACTCTTAATTTTTTATTAATAAAAATATTATCATACATATAACTTTTATAATTATCTAAAATATTAAAATGTGATAAACTGCCCTTTTCACCATTATCTACAAAATCATTATTTTTAATAATTTCATGTAGTTTCTTTATATCTTCACCATAAAATGGTTTTTTGTTAAATGAAATTTTTAAACCATTATATTCAGAAGGATTATGACTGCCAGTTACTTGGACAGAATTAATAATTTTTGTATTATATAAACTAAAATAATTAANAGGCGTAGGCAAAGTACCCAAATCAGTTACATCTATACCTTGACTAATAGCTCCATTAATAAACGCATCTTTTATCCTTGTAGTAGTTTTTCTTACATCTCCACTAATAGATAATGAATAATGATTATGCTGTATTAAATAAGAACCAAAAGCTTTACCTATTAAAAATACAGTTTCAGTTGTCAAATCATTATCTGCAATACCTCTAATATCATACTCTCTAAATATATGATTATTCATAAATATCTCCGTATGTATCATATTTATTTGCCCCTGTAACTGATGGCATGTTATTATTTAATTTTTTATATCTACAATAACCCATTACAGACATTAAAAGTCCTTCTTTTATATCTTCATCTATATTTATAAATTCTTTTAACGAAGAAATATTTTTTCCAAAAAAATATTTCAAATCAGAAATTAAAACTAAATTTTTAGCACCTCCACCACTTAAAATTAAACTATAATCGTTATTATCTTTAATAAAAAAATTTATATTTTCATAAACTGATAAGGCCGTAAAACGTACGAATGTTCGTAATAAATCAAATTTATTTACATCAGGAAATAAATCAATAATATTTTTTATAAAATCAATATTATAATATTCTGTTGAAATTGATTTAGGATAATTTAAGTTAACATACTCATCTTCCATCAAATAGTTTAAAATATTAAAATTAATTTTTCCTTTTTCTGATATAGAACCATCATTATCAAAATTTTTATGCCAAACTAAGTTAACAAATCTATCTATAAGACACATACCTGGTCCTGTATCAAATCCTAATACATTTTCTCTTTTTGATTCTTCTGGTATAAGTGTAACATTTGATATACCTCCAATATTAAGAGTTATTATTCTTTTTTTTAAATCTTTAAACAAAAGCCAATCTAGAAAAGGAACTAAAGGTGCTCCATTTCCTCCTAAAATTATATCTTTTTTTCTAAAATTATAAATAATAGGTTTTTTAAAGAAATTATATAACTTGTAAGGAGATCCAATTTGAATAGATTCTTTTTTACTTTTATGCCTAATTGTTTGACCATGCATACTAATTAAATCAAATTCTCTTCCTTTTATAAACTTTTTTACAAATTCTAAAAAAACAGTACCTAATTTATTATCGCAATATTGAATTTTTTCTTTATCAAATGAACCAATTGTTGATTTAATTAAATTATATGTTTTAAAATCAAAATCTATCGTTTTGAAATCAATTATTTTATAATTCATTTTATATTCTTCATCTATTTCAATATCAACATAGCAACAATCTAGTCCATCCATTGAAGTACCTGACATCAGACCTATAACCTTCATTCTAAAATTTTTCTCAAATTTCCATTATTTGAATTAATTAATTTTCTCGCAGAGTTGTAGGAAATTTTACAGTGATGAATTACAAGAGCAATTTTAACATCATTTTTTGCTTCATTTAATAATTTAAGTGAATTTTCTCTCTTAAGTTTTGTTATTTCACAAATAATACTTAACGCTCTTTCTTTTAATTTTTTATTAGAGACCTTTAAATCTACCATATAATTTTTATATACTTTATTAGATTTAACCATGGAAGTAGTTGAAATCATATTCAAAATCATTTTTGTAGCTGTCCCAGATTTTAATCTTGTTGAACCAGAAATAATTTCAGGCCCAAGGTTATATGATATAACCTGATCAACAAAACTATATTTTTCAGATATTTCATTGAAAGTAATTAAACATGTAAACGCATTTACTTTTTTAGCTTCAGAAAGAGCACCTAAAACATAATCTGCTGTACCACTTGCAGAAATACCTATCACTGAATCATTTTGTGATATATTTTTTTTATTAACTATTTCTACTCCATCTGAAAATGAATCTTCTGCTCCTTCAATCGACTTATATAAAGCATCGTAACCTCCTGCTATTATTCCTTGGACAGTACTTGGATCAGTTTTGAAAGTTGGAGGACACTCAGATGCATCTAATACCCCTAAACGACCACTAGTTCCACACCCTATATAAAACAGTCTTCCATTATTTCTTAAAGAATCAATAACATTTCTAATTACAATATTTATAATATCTAAATTTTTATTAATTATTTTGGGAACTTGCATATCTTCTTTATTAATCAATTTAACTATTTCAGAAACAGACATTCGATCCAAGGTATTTGATAAGGGATTTTTTGACTCTGTTATTTTTTTCATAATTCTTTTAGAAATTGTTAAAATACTTTAAATTTTCAAACGATGCTTGAATTAAACTTAACAATTATAGGACTAATTTTATCTATTATATTTTCTAGCTTAGAAATTGCACTTATTACTGCGAATAAGCTTCAAATAGATGTTTGGATTAAACAAAAGTATAAATTAGGTAATATCGCAAAAGATATTTTAGAAAATAAATCTAAGTTTATTATTGTTACTTTAATTGGAACAACATTATCGAATATTCT
Source organism: Fidelibacterota bacterium (assembly GCA_002693365.1). Taxonomy (GTDB): domain Bacteria; phylum Fidelibacterota; class Marinisomatia; order SCGC-AAA003-L08; family D37C17. Next base: position 1,006 of record NZPQ01000052.1, on the reverse strand, counting down.
CTGCACCTCTTTTTTTACAGTATTTCTAATAAATAATAACATTGTTTCATCCTCGCTTACTTTCATTCCAATATCAATAGTAATTTTACTATTTGGAGAAATAATACCAAAAACTATTATTAGAGAATATTCAAATATTATGTTAGTAATTATGTCACCACTAATGATTTCTTTTTATTATCTATTTTATCCAATTGTATTTATTTTTAATAAATTTAATATTTTTAATAATGAAGTCTATTTAAATATTAAGAATGAGAAAAAGAATTTAAAACGACAAGAAGTTAAAAATGTATATGAGCAAGCAGTTGATGATGAATCAATTGAATCTAATGAAAAAGAAATAATATCAAATATTTTTGAATACAGTACAAAAAATGTATCTGAAATCATGACTCCTCGAACAGATATATCTGCAATATCAAATAAACTAAGTTTGGATGAAATTGCTCATATATTTATAGATTCAGGGCATTCTAAACTTCCTGTTTATAAAGATAATATTGATAATATTATTGGAATGGTTTATTTGTATGATCTTTATTCAAAACCAAAAAATTTATCTGAAATAATTAAAGAAACTTTAATTGTTCCTTTTTCAAAACCTGTCAATGATCTCATGGATGAGTTAAAGCAAAAGAATCTTTCAATAGCCATAGTTATTGATGAGCACGGAGGCACTGCAGGATTAGTTACAATAGAAGATATTTTTGAAGAATTATTTGGCGATTTTGAAGATGAGTTTGATTATAATATTGAGGAAGTTAAAGAAAATAATGATGGTTCGATTACTATAAATGCAAAAATTGAATGTGATATTTTTAATAGTAAATTTGGCAATGTTTTTCCTGAAGGAGATTATGAAACAATAGGTGGATATATAATTAATAAAATTGGAAGAATACCTAATGAAAATGAACATTTATTTTTAGATATTGGTCAAGTCATTATAAAAAAATCTTCTTCAAGACGAATTAAACAGCTTCAAATATATTTAAATGAATAA
>NZPQ01000051.1 GCA_002693365.1 Fidelibacterota bacterium | reverse complement strand
TAAAACTAAAACTCTATACTTTGACACTGCTGCAACCACTCCTCTAGATTTAAGAGTAGCTGATAATATGCACAAAATTAATAAAGATATATTTGGGAATCCATCAAGTATTCATCAAGTTGGACAAAAATCTCATAACGTTATTGAAAGATCAAGAAAAAAAATAGCAGAACTTCTTTTTTGCAAACAATCAGAAATCTACTTTACTTCTGGTGGGTCAGAATCAAATAATATAGCTCTAAGAGGTGTTTTAAATGAAGGCGACCACTTTATAACAGCATCCTATGAGCACCCGGCAATTTTAGAGGTAGCTAAATATTTGGAAAGCAAAAATATTGATATTACTTATGTAAAACCCAATCTTAATGGGATAGTAGAGTCTAAAGATATTGCTAATTTAATCAAGCCAAATACAAAGTTAGTTTCCATTATGGCTGTAAATAATGAAATTGGTACAATAAATCCAATATATGAAATATCCGATTTATGTAGATCAAATAATATTTATTTTCATACAGATGCAGTACAATATGTAGGTAAGAAAAAAATTGAACTTAATTTATCTAATATTGATATGTTGAGTTTAGGAGCTCATAAGTTCTATGGACCTAAAGGAGTTGGAGCAATATACATTAAATCTGGAGTTAAAATTAATCCTTATATTTTTGGTGGTGGCCAAGAAAAAGGGATAAGGCCAGGTACAGAAAATCCAAGTTTAATATCTGGAATGTGCCATGCACTTGAAATTGCTACAGAAGATTTAGATAAAAATAGTATGCATATAAAAAAAATGGAAAACCTGTTTGTTAAATTATTAAATGAATCAAAAATTAATTATAAAATTAATGGTCATTCAAGATTAGAAGGGATTTTAAATATTACATTCTTTGATTTTGATGGTCATAGTTTATTATTAAATTTAGATATGAGAAACATTGCTATTTCTTTTGGATCAGCTTGTGCATCGGGGACAGCAAAAGCGTCACCTTCTCTTCTTTCAATTGGTCTAAAGGATGATATAGCTAAAAATACTGTAAGAATTTCTATTGGAAAACATATTATGGAACAAGATATTTACACATTAGTTGATGCATTAAAAGGAATTATTCAAAAATGAAGAAAAATGAAACTGTTTTAGTTGCGATGTCAGGAGGTGTTGATAGCGCAGTAGCTCTTTTGAAAATCATTGAAATGGGCTATAATGCTGTTGGTGTTACAATGAAATTATGGGAATACAATAACGTTGGAGGAAATACTTTAAACGAGAATAACTGCTGTGCAATTGAATCAATTAACAATGCAAAATTAGTTTGTGAAAGATTGGGAGTTCCACATTATACTATTGATTTCACAGAAGATTTTGAGAAAAAGGTTATTAATAATTTTGTTGATGAATATTTAGCAGGTAGGACACCTAATCCATGTGTAAGATGCAACTCTTATGTCAAATGGGATACATTTATTAACCAAGCAGATAAACTTGGTGCTAAATATATAGCGACGGGGCATTATGCTAATATTAGAAAAGTAGATAAAGAATATAAAATAACAAGAGGTAAAGATAAAGGTAAAGACCAATCCTATGTATTATGGGGCATTCCAAAAGAAACTCTATCAAGGACTATACTCCCTCTTGGTAACTTAACAAAAAAAGAAGTCAGACAAATTGCAAGTGAAAATAAATTTGAAAATGCTCTAGCTCCTGAAAGTATGGAAATATGTTTTATTCCTGATAATAATTACAAAAGATTTATTAATGAGTATGCAGAAGATAAAGTGAAAAAAATAACAACTAATGGTACAACTTTGAATGAAAAAGGTGAAAAAATTGGCGAAAATGATGGATTTATTAATTATACTGTTGGTCAAAGAAAAGGCATAGGTGTCACAAGCGAAAAACCTTTATATGTAAAAAAAATAAATTCAAATAAAAACTCAATAACTGTTAGTGAAAAGAAATCATTATTTTCATCAAAATGTAAAGTTTCTAATATTAATTGGCTTAGAAATAAGGTTGAATTTCCTTTAAATGTATTTGCTCAAATCAGATATAATGGACAAGTATCTGAATCTAAAATATATGATAATGAAGGATCTATACTAGTTTCATTTGATAAACCACAGCTAGCTGTAACACCTGGTCAATCAATAGTTTTTTATGATGGTCAAAAAACACTTCTTGGTGGAGGTATAATAGAGCTTTATGAATCATAGTAATTTGAGAATATGCATACTTGCAGCAGGTAAAGGNACNAGAATGAATTCAAACTTACCTAAAGTTTTGCATAAAATTAATAATAAAACATTACTACAATTTGTTATTGAGACATCAGAATCATTAAATCCTGCTGAAATAATTTTAATTGTTGGTTATAAAAAAGAAGCAGTTATNAACTCAGTCAATAAATTTAATTTATCTCTTGCCTATCAAAATGAACAAAGAGGAACAGCTCATGCAATTATGCAGTGTAAAGAGCACCTTAAAAATAAATCTGGNAANACATTAATTTTNTCTGGAGATGTTCCACTTATTTCAAAAAATACATTAAAAAATTTAATCAAAGTNCATGATGATAATAAATCTTTAGGCTCNCTNATTTCAGCNAATATTGAAAATCCTACTGGCTATGGCCGAATTATAAGAAATANNAATAATATTTTTACTAAAATTGTTGAGCATAAAGATGCAAATGAAAAAGAGCTTATGGTTAANGAAATTAATTCTGGTATTTATATTTTCGAAACTAAAACTTTAATGGAAAAAATTAATCTTGTTAAAAATTCAAATAATCAGAATGAATTTTANTTAACAGATATTTTTAATTTTATAAACAGCAATAAAATATCTATATACAATACAAAAAAAATAAACGANATTAACGGTATTAATACATTANAACAGCTTGAACAATTATCTAAGGAANTAAATTGATTTTTTTAAATAAATATACAGTCNNGATTTTAGTAATAATGNTAGCTTCTTTAGCATATCTTACAAACAATGAAAATAATAAAAATATTATATTAAGCAATAATGATTTTGATTCAATGATTCCAAAAACAAATAGTGAAAAATTAATAGGNTATAAAATTCAAGTATCAATAGAAAATGGATGTGGAAAATCTGGGATTGCTAAACTTTATACAAACTTTTTAAGAAAAAATGGTTATGATGTTATAGATTTCAAAAATGCTGATAATTTTGATTATGAAAATACTCAACTGATTTTTTACAAGAGAGATTATTCAGCCTACTCAAATGAAATAGCAGATTTACTAGAGATTAATCCTAAATATGTAAAATATAATTTCAATGAAGATATTTATTATCATGCAACATTAATTTTAGGGAAAGATTACAATAAAATAAATTCTTANGATAAAGTTTCCATGTTTTATGAACCTTTTTAATTATGACTAAAAAAAAATTACATAAAATAATAATTGAATGTCTACTNGAAAAAAAAGCAATAGAAATTAATCTAATTGATGTTNAAAAACTAACTTCATTAACAGATACATTTATTATCTGCTCATCAGAATCAGAGCCTCAAACTAAAGCTATTATGAATCATGTANTAGATACNTTAAATGAAAATTCTATAAAACCATTGCATATTGAAGGACAAGAAAATTTAAAATGGGTACTCATAGATTATGCAAATATTGTTATTAATATTTTCGATAAGGAAACTAGGGAATTCTATAGCATAGAAAGATTATGGGGAGATGCTAAAGTAGAAAAAATAAAAGAATCCTATGAAGCATAAAATAATTGAAGAAATTAAAAAATCAATAAAATCTAAGTATAATATTTNTGATGATACTAAAATTTCTATTGAGAAACCTAAAAATAAAGAACATGGTGATATTTCTACTAATATTGCTTTAATATTAGCAAAAAAAGTTAAAAAAAATCCTCTTGAAATTTGTGATGAATTAAAGAACGAGCTTAGNAGTTCAAGTATTTTTGATTCNATTGAAATAGCAAAACCAGGATTTATAAATTTTAAACTATCTATATCTTCTCTTACTGATTCTCTAAAAAGTATCATCAAATTAGAAAATAATTATGGTAAAAATAAATCTGGCAAAAATAAAAAAGTTCTTGTTGAATTTGTAAGTGCAAACCCTACAGGTCCACTTACTGTAGGTCATGGTCGTGGAGCGATTATNGGNGATGTTATNAGCAATATTNTAAAATGGAATGGATATAAAGTTGATCGAGAATATTACTATAATAATGCGGGTAGACAAATGAGNATACTTGGAGAATCTTTAAANTCTAGGTATTATGAATCTTTAAATCTTGAATATGACTTTCCNNAAGATGGGTANAANGGAAAATATATCAANGATATTGCAAATTCACTTATTGAAAAATATAATGATTCACTTTTAAATAANTCAGATGATTTTTTTAAAGATACTGCTGAAGAATTCATTTTTAGTGATATAAAAAAAACATTAAAAAAAGTTGGATTAAAATTTGATAATTATTTNAATGAAAATGAATTGTATGAAAATAAAAAAATATATGATGTAATAGATAAATTGAATGATAAAAAATTAATTTATGANAAAGATAATGCAACNTGGTTTNANGCNACAAAAATTGGNATGGANATGGATNGAGTTTTAATTAAAAGTACTGGCGAACCTACTTACAGACTTCCTGATATAGCCTATCATGCAACAAAATTTGAACGAGGATATGACTTATGTGTTGATATTTTTGGGGCNGANCATATGGATGCTTATCCAGATGTTTTAGCAGCTATTGAACAATTAGGATATAATAAAAATAGCATAAAAGTCATTATACATCAATTCATATCAATTTTAGAAGATAATGAAATAGTGAAAATGTCAACACGAAAAGGTAATTTCATTACTTTAGAAAAATTAATTGATGATGTAGGCGTTGATGTAGTGAGATATTTTTTCATTATGAGGAGTATAAACTCACATTTAAATTTTGATTTNAAATTAGCAAAAGAAAAATCTGAAAAAAATCCAATTTTTTANATNCAATATGCACATGCAAGAATTTGTACNATTCTTGATGAANTTAGTTTTAANGANAATCCAGATTTATCACTTTTAAATGNTAATAANGAAATAAAATTAATTTACTTTCTAATTGAATTTGAGGAATTAATTTTAAAATTAAGTAAAAATTTAGAACCTCAGTTACTAACAAACTATCTTTTTGACTTAGCATCACAATTTCATAAATATTATGCAACTTGTAGAATAATTGATAACGAGAATAAACAGCTAACTCAATCAAGAATTTTTCTAATAAAAAGTGTAAAAACAATCTTATCTAATGGACTGAATATTTTAGGAATTTCTTGTCCAAAAAGGATGTAATTAATGGAAAATATAAATGTATCATTTATCTTATTAACTTTTTCATCTTTATTTACTTTAATCAATCCAATAGGTATAACTCCCATTTTGCTATCAATGACTGAAGATGAAAGTGATTCAGAATATCAAGTAATTATAAAGAAAGGTATTATAACTGCATATATAATTCTTACCATTTTTGCAATAATGGGGGATTTAATTTTTAAATTTTATGGAATAACAATCTACGCATTTATGATAGCTGGAGGGATTTTATTTTTAAGAAATAGTTTTGATATGATTGACTCAAAAATTTCTAGAGAATCTTCTACTCCATTAGAAACAAAAGAAGCAATACAAAAAGAAGATATAAGTATAACACCTATTGGAATACCCCTAATAGCTGGACCTGGAGCAATAACATCAATTATGATTTTATCATCTCAAACCAGTAGTTATGTTGATAAATGTATTGTTCATATTAATATATTAATCACTTTAGTAATTACATACATTATTTTACTTCTTGGTAAAAAAATATCAAAAAAAATTGGTACAACTGGTATTAGGATTATCCAAAGAATAATGGGTCTTATTTTACTTGTTATATCAATACAATTTATTATAAATGGGATTTTACTATTGATGGAGAGCCAATCAAAACTGTAGTGACTCTGGCAGGAATCGAACCTGCGACCATCACCTTAAAAGGGTGCTGCTCTACCAACTGAGCTACAGAGTCACGTAAATTTTATTAAAAACTAAAATTCACAAGTACTAAATTTATAAAGTATTTTATACTTAAAAAATAAAATAATACGAAGTAAATTATTTTATTATTAATTTTTCTGTTCAGTTTTTTGAAATAATTTAATTGGGGGCGATTGGCTTCGACGGGTAATGAAGAGCTTATAATTGCATGTGGAGCATTACTCTATAAACTCCTTAAACTTTAGGGTACATTCTAAATAGCGAATATAGCTATACTGCTGTTGCTTAATTAAGCTTAACAGCCATCTCTTAGTTATTTGTATGCGGTAACTTTTCGAGGTGTCAATTAGCATGCTATGTTAAGTCTCTACCTGATGATTCTTAAATGAAAATAACTTTACTTCGGTAAATATTCAGGATAATTTTATTTTATTGTGACTTTTCAAGAAAATAAAATGAAATCAAAAAAGAGTCTAAACATGTAGATATTATTTGGTATTCTTATTCGGACCGCGGTTCGATTCCGCGCGCCTCCACGAAATTATCGAGAAAAATTCCTTGAAAATAATCTAAAAGTTAGAACATAAGATGAAAGACCTATTATAATTAAACCATATAAATAATATGGCCAATCAGGAAATAATAATGCTAAGTTCGTCCCTGGAGGCCTACTAGCTGTGAACCAATAATTAGATTGGAATACTAAATTAAACCAAACTACCAAGCTAAAAATTATAGCATTAAATATTATGCTTCTATAAAAATCTTTTTTTGATATTGAAAAATTCATTCTATATAAGATTAAAACAAAAAGTAATAGATTGAAATGTGATAAATGTAAATGAATATTTTCAACAAGCAAAGAATCTGTTGGTAAATTAGAATTTGTAAATCCTGTTATTCCACCGCCTAGGCCATTTAATACTAACCATGGATATAAAAATTTAGTTTTAAATATTAGTGATATAAGAATGAATATTTCTGTTAAATAGCACAAATGTAATGGAAGATGAACTTTGAAATCAAATGCATCCATAAATAGTAGACTTCCATAAAATATGAGACAATTAAAAATAATTAAAATTTTTACAATTGATAGCATCCTGTTTAAATTTTTCATATTAAAATATAGAAAGCATAAATAAACAGCTAAAACAATTGATATTAAAGGATGGTTATAATTAAAAGTTGTATCTATTGAAGATGTCATTTTTCTAAATTATACTTTTCTTTATTTTCATTCCAGATCTTATCTAGTTCTTCTAAACTAAGTTTTTCAATATCAACTTTTTTCTCAATTTCTTTAAAACGACTTATAAATTTAATGGTTGATTTTTTCAAAGAAGATTCAGGATCAATATCTAAATGCCTACTGAGATTTACTAAAGAAAAAAGAACATCCCCAAATTCTTCATTGATACCCTTATTTATTTTTATTGCATCTTTTAGCTCAGCTATTTCTTCATCAACTTTTGCTATAACCTGACTATTCTTTTCCCAGTCAAAACCAACATCTGCCGCTTTTTCTTGAATTCTTCTAGATTGAAGTAATGCAGGTAAAGATTTTGGAACACCTTCTAAGACACTGTCTCTTTTTTTTTCCTTCTTTTTGGTAGCTTCCCAACTTCCTTGCTTAGAAGTATTATCTGATGAATCTAAAAAAATATGAGGATGCCTGTTAATTAATTTCTTATTAATACCATCTAAAATTTCTTCAACTGAAAATTTATTATTTTCATCTGCTAGGTCTGCTTGGAAAATAACATGAAGCATTAAATCACCTAACTCCTCTTTTAATGATTTAAAATCTTTATTTTCAATGGATTCTATAACTTCGTGTGTTTCTTCTAATAAATAAGGTATTAATGATTCATGAGTCTGCTCTCTGTCCCACTCACAACCATCAGGAGCTCTTAATTTTTTAACGATTTTAATTAGTTCATCAAATTTATTCATTTAGCTAACAACTTTTACTTTTTCTATTCTATTTTGATCAATTAATATTACCTTAAAAATAAATTTACCAAATTTAACCTCTTGGTTTTCGCTAGGTATATCTCCAATTGAATCTAAAATAAAACCAGCTAATGTATCATAATCTCTATCATCAGGGAAATTAATTTTGAAGTATTCTTCTACATCATATATATTTATTGAACCATCAACAATAAAACTACCATCTTTTTGTTCAGTAATTTCAAATTCTTCTTTATCATATGGGTCTCTAAACTCTCCCATTACCTCTTCGACTATATCTTCTAATGTTAACAAACCTGAGGTACCGCCCCACTCATCAACAACAACGGCTATACTTGTTTTTTTTATTTTAAATTCCTGTAAAACCTCATCTATAGGCTTGGTTTCTGGAATAAAATACGGTATTCGTGTTAACTTAAGTAAATCTATGTTTGGACGAGAGCCAATCAAATATGGAATGATATCTTTTGCATATAAAATGCCTTTTATATTATCAATAGTATCTTTAAATACTGGTAATTTTGAAAATTTATTTTTCATTATTAAATCCATAGCATCATCAAGACTAGATGATGAATCTAAGGCAGATATATCAACTCTAGGTGTTTGGATTTCTTTAACTAATTTATTTTTAAACTCAAAAACTGACTGTATCATATCCGATTCTTCATGATCAAGCATACCTTCTTCTTCTCCTACTTCAGCAAGCATAATCAACTCTTCTTCTGAATCAAAAGCTTTTTCCTTCTTTATTGGCAGAATATTAATCAATATATCTGTTAATTTATGAAATATAAATGCAATAGGATAAATAGCTTTTAATATTAAATCTAAAATTTTAGCAGATGAATTTGCAAGTTTTTCTGATTCTGCAATAGCATAGGTCTTTGGTATAATTTCTCCAAAAATTAAAATAATTAAAGTAATTATTGATACTTGAATAAGTAATAATTTAGATATACTTATATCACTAATAGGTGATATGTGATTTAGAGTATAGGCGGCAGATAAAGAGCCAATAGCTATGTTTACAATGGTATTACCTGTCAATAAATTAGAAAGTAATTTTTTTGGCTTTTTTAATAAATTTTTGACAATTTCATTTTTATTACTTGTTGATTTTAAATGAAATAATGCAGTTTCAAGACTTGAAAAAAAAGCTGAAAAGATTAATAAAATAATTATAATGTAAATCATTTATTTGAAATTAATACAATATTTGATAATAATAAATATTTTTCTTCTAAAAGTGTCATATTCTCTTTTTCTTCTTTTGTTTTATCATCATAGCCACAAAGGTGTAAAATGCCATGAATAATTATTCTTTTAAATTCATCATTAAATGTTTTTGAAAATAATTTAGAATTTTCAAGTACATCATCAATACTAATATAAATTTCACCATCAATATTTTTATCATCACCTAAATTAAATGCCATAACATCTGTAAAAACATCCATATTAAAGTATTTTTTTTTTAATGAATTGAGAAATTTTTTATCGGTTAAGATTATATCGATTTGTGAATTATTGAATTTTTCCCTCTTAAATACTTCAGTACTTAATTTGCAGATAGCATCTTTATTAATTTTTAACTTATCATCAAAATCATTATGGATGGTTACTGATATCACGTATTGGAAAAGCTTTTAAGTATTTCTCTAGCAATGACCATACGCTGGACTTCGCTAGTTCCCTCACCTATCTCCAAAATTTTAGCATCTCTGAAAAAACGCTCAACATGGTAATCTTCAATATAACCATAGCCACCATGAATTTGAATTGCTTCAGTAGTTATTTTCATCGCAGATTCACTAGAATATAATTTTGCCATTGCAGCATCTTTTATAACATCTTTTTTATTATCATAAAGCCAAGCAGCATGATATATTAATTGTCTTGAAGCTGATATTTGAGTTGCCATATCTGCAAGCTTAAAACTTATAGCCTGAAAAGCACTAATCTTTTTACCAAATGCAGTTCTTTCTTGAGAATATTTAAGGGCAAGCTCATAAGCACCAACTGATGTACCAAGAGCAAGTGCAGAAATAGTAATTCTTCCAATAGTTAATGTTCTTAAAAATTGTTTAAAGCCTTTCCCTACACCTCCTAAAATATTTTCTTTAGGAATACGCATCTGATCAAAATATACTGAACGTGTATCGGAAGCTTTCCAGCCCATCTTTTTTTCTGGATCACTAAAACTTAATCCTTTTGTTCCAGATTCAACAAATAAAGCTGCAATACCTTTATCTTCTCCATTTTCTAAAATTCTACTGGTAAATGTAATACAACCTGCATAACCAGCGTTTGTACAAAAGATTTTCTGACCATTTACAACGTATTCATCTCCATCTAATNTCGCTGTTGTTTGAGTATTACCAGCATCACTTCCAGCATTTGGCTCAGTAAGCCCAAATGCACCAATCATTTGGCCAGTTGCTAACTTTGACAAATATTTTTTCTTCTGCTCAGGTGTACCAAAATAACTAAATGGACCAGTACCGAGGCTTGTATGAGCCATTAAAGTAACAGCTGTAGAAACACATACTTTTGCTAATTCTTCTATTGTTATAACAAGAGATAGCATATCCATTCCACCACCACCATATTCAGGATCCCAAGGTATTCCCATTAAACCAAGTTCTGATAGCTTTTTTATTGATTCNGAAGGNAANGTTCCTTTNCTATCAATCTCTAATGCTAGTGGAGCAATTTCATTTTGNGCAAATTCTCTNACAGTTTTTCTAAGAAGAATATGTTCTTCTTTATAATATATTGAATTATCGNTTACCATTTAATNACTACTGANCCCCATTGAAATCCTGCACCAAATGATGCAAGTACGACTATATCACCTTTTNTAATTTTTTTCTGATCAAGTGCTTCTGTTAAAGCAATACCTATGGATGCTGCTGTTGTATTTCCATAGTTATGAATATTTGAAAAAACCTTATCTTGNTCAACTCCCAAATGCTTTTGAACAGTTTCTGTTATTCTATAGTTAGCTTGATGAGGTATTACCATATTAATATCATTAACATCTAGATTATTACTTTCAAGACCTTCTAATATTACTTCTTTAAATCTTCTAACAGCATGCTTAAAAACTTCTCTTCCATTCATATGAATATGGTGTTGTCTTTTTTGTATATTTTCTTCATTAATAATATCTTTGTACTTTGAACTAGGATAAGAGCTTGAAAGATCATTTATATATTTTCCATCGGAATGTAAATGAGCAGATAGTATTCCTTTCTTTTCATCAGTTCCAGTTAAAAGACAAGCAGCCGCACCATCTCCAAACAAAACAGCTGTTCCTCTACCCTCATCATCATAATCCAGCTGAGTTGTCTGAACCTCTGCCCCAATAACTAAAATATTTTTATACGTTTCTGTTTTAATAAATTTATCTGCNACAGATAAAGCGTAAGTAAAGCCAGAACACCCNTGTCTAATATCTAAAACTCCTATATTTTCNAGTCCCATTTTTTCTTGNAATAAAGCTCCNGAACCNGGNACATAATAATCAGGAGTNGATGTTGCAAATACAACAAAATCAATCTCACNTTTATCCATACCTATTTTATCTAAAAGCTTNTCAGAAGCTATAACTGCAAGATCAACTGGTCCCATATTTGAATCACCAGTTGTATGTCTTTTTTCTATTCCTGTTCGAGTTCTAATCCANTCATCTGACGTATCCATCATCTTGGACAAATCATCATTTGTTATAATTCCATCAGGAACATAAAATGTTATATCTTTTATATATGAGTTTTTCATAAAAATTTTCCTAAATAATTTTTGAGATTAACTTATAAGCCGAATTCTGTTACTTACATAAAGTAAGCAGATAACTATTCATCTGGATTAAATTTCACAATTTAATTCTAGCGATCTACCCATCATTAAGTGCGGACCACACATGATTTCTTGATCTTGCTCCAAATGGGGTTTACATAGCAAATAATTTTTCAATTATTTCTGGTGGTCTTTTACACCTCCGTTTCACCCTTACCATAAATGGCGGTATACTTTCTGTTGCACTTTCCAACTAAAAAATTAGTTCCTCTTGTTATGAGGCATTTTGTCCTGTGGAGTTCGGACTTTCCTCTCTTTAAAAGAGCAGTTATCCAGTTAATCTCAAAAAACTAATTATTGATTATCTTCATCAAAATATAGATAAATAGAACAATTTGGGCAAGTTATCAATTTTCCTTTTTTTGCATCTTGCAAAGATTGCGCTGGAAGAGAATAAAAGCAAGAGCCACAAGAACCATTGTATACAGAAGCAACTACACTTTCATTATCCTCTTTATATTTATCTAAAAATAGACTATCAGCAATTTCAGACATTANTTTCTTTTTATCTTTTTCAAGTAATTTTTCTTCAATGCTAAATTCAAGACTTTTTTCTTTTAATTCATTTTCGTTATCATTTATTTTTTCATTTAATGAATCAATTTCTTTATTTNTTTCATCATTAGAANCATTTAAATCATCCAATGAATTATTAATTACATTTATCTTAGATTGCAATTCATTATTTTCTTTTTTTAAATGATCAATTTCTAAAAGAAGGGCGTCATATTCCTTATTATTTTTAACATTATCCATCAGCTTATTATGTTTCTCAAGATTGCTGTTAAAATCATCAATACTTGATGTATAAGCTGATTTGTCTTTATTTAATAATTTGATTTCTTCCTCAGATTGATGAATTTTATTTTTTAACTCATCAAGCTTTTCTTTTTGTTCGTCTATAATTTCAGGAAGGCCGCCTTTTTCGTCATTGATTTCG
>NZPQ01000050.1 GCA_002693365.1 Fidelibacterota bacterium | reverse complement strand
AGCAGCAGTGTTAATAATAATATCAGGTTTGAACTTCTGAAGAACAGAACGTACTTGTTCTTCATTCGAAATATCCATGTTTATAAACCCTAATATAGGCGAATGATGAGTAAATATCATCGAAAACAATGATGAGTTAGGTGTATTCTTGAAATGCAATCCTAATTGACCATTAGAACCAGTAACAAGAATTTTACGCACTTAATGAAGCACCATTATTTTTAAATTCATCTAATTTGGACTTTAATGAGCTATCTTGTAGGGATAGAATTTCCGCACAAAATATTGCAGAATTAATTGATCCTGATTTACCTACAGACATTGTACCTACTGGAACGCCTTTAGGCATTTGAACTGTTGAAAGCAGAGAGTCTAATCCATCCATCATTCCACCAGGAAGAGGAACACCGATAACTGGAAGAGTTGTATTTGCTTTAACAGCACCACCTAAATGAGCAGCCATTCCAGCTCCACAAATTAAGATTGAATAACCTTTCTCTCTAGCGTTAGAAGAAAATTCAGAAACTTGTTTTGGATTTCTATGAGCAGACATTACCAAAAGATCTAAACTAATGTTAAAATAATCAAAATAAGGAAGTGATGCTTCAGCAATTTTTCTATCACTTTCACTCCCTATCAAAAACGCTACTTTATTTTTCATTTTTTATTCCTTTATATTTTCAATGATTGATTCTAGTTGTTTTAATAATAAAATTTTATCTTTACCAGGATTATTAACGAAACCTGATATGCATAATTTATAATTTTTATATTTATCTTCATATATATAACTAACAAATGGTCCACCAGTATCAGAATCAAGGTGGTCATATATACCTCTTACCTTCTTAAAAGACTGATATTTTTTTTCTTTTAAATAAAGATTTGGGATTTTAACACTAGTTAATTTTTTTTCAAAAATTATTTTTAAAAGTTCAATATCATTTTTATTTGATGATTTTAATTTATTTATAACTATCCACCTATATGGAAACCCTCTACCTATCCATAAAAAACTATCATCCTCTTTAATTACCTTATAACTATCATCTATTTTTATGTTTATACTAAATTTATCTTTAATTTTCTGGTTAATCTCTTCTGATTTTTCTTCTTTATTATAATCATACAATATATTTTCAGATATATTAGTATCAAACTGTGCTTTTATCCAATCTAAGTTGATTGAGTTTTCTCTAACTAAATTATCATAATCAAACGATCTTAGATGAAGAACCAACTGATTATTAGAAAACATATTATTAAATGACATTATATTATTTTCATATTTTTCAATAAATTTATTACTAAGTAAATCAATAGTTGAATCTTGAGGAAAATCAAGTGAAAAAATAATTAAATTTTTATTAAGTTTATTATTAGTAAAGTTTTTTGGATTTATATAGTTAATGATGTATGAATTTTGCAATATAGGAGTATAAATACTATCATTGAAAATACCACCAATAAATAATTTTGCATAATCCCTATCTTCAAATGAAGATACAACTGTTATTTCATTATACTTTCCTGTACTATCAGGTAACTTGTTACATGCAGAAATTAATAAAATAAAAATTAACATTAATATTTTTGACATACATATACCAATGTTGATGATTTTTTTATATCTGAAAATTGATGATATAAACTTTTAAATATAAAAATTACTTTTTGAAAAAAATTAATATTTTTAACCATTAAAATATTAAAAAAAGTATCAATTTTTAAATTATGTATATTTATAATCTTTAAATTATACTTACCTAAAAATTTATTCATTGAATTATAATTAAAATGATAAATATGTCTTGGTAGGTCAAAAGCAGGCCAGTTTTTACCCAGATAATCAATTTCTTTTGCATCTATATTCGGACATGCAATAAATAAATAGCCATTTGATGATAATATTTTATTTATTGATGTAAATATTTCCTCAATATCATACATATGTTCGATCGAATGCCATAAAGTTATTGAATCGAATGAATTTTGTTTTAAAATTGATAATTTTCTCACATTATCTTTNTCATAATTGTATTTATCATATGCAAAAGATTTCCANCCTTTTTTTAANAGAGAATTAGAAAAAAAATTATCACCAGATCCAATATCTAAATTTTTAGANTTTCTNGGTAAATATTTAGTAATAATNAAGAATTTATATAAAAAATTTANTTTTCTAAATATTTTATAAATGATATTAAAAAAAGATTTCTTTTTTAAAAATGGCATATAGTTTTGATTATAATACATCTTTATTTCCAATTCAGATAATCTTGGATTCAAATAGACAAAAGAACAAGATTTACAATTTACAAGAGTATAATTGTCAAAAGAGGTTTTTAAAGGTTTAAAAATCTCAGTTTCATTTTTTTTACATATTAGACAATTTACATTAATCATTTTGATATTTATATCTTTTTAGATACATCAAAAACGATGATAAAATTATCATTAAAATTGAAATTAATTGAGCGCTTGAAAGACTAAACATATACGATGGATTTAAGCGTAAAAATTCAATAATAAATCTAGTGAAACCTGCTAAAAATATATATTCTAAAAAGATCTGACCATTATACTTTTTAAAAGGACGAATTTTAATTAAATAAACAAAAATTATAAAATAAATTGAAAACTCATATAATTGTGTTGGATGAACTTTTATATACTCACCAAAACTATAAAAAGGCTTAACTAAATTGTCAAAAATTTCTGGATGATTGTATTGAAATGATTCATAAGTTGTTGGAGGTCTACCGTTACTAAATGAAAAAAGCCAAGGTATATTTGTTGGTTTCCCATAACAACAACCAACAAAAAAACATCCGAGCCTACCTATGCCTTGACCTAAAATTATATATGGTGCTACCCAATCAGAAACTTTAAGCCATGATAAATTATTTTTTTTGACATAGTATGTAACTGAGCAAAGACCACCAAACAAACCACCTAAAAAAACTAAACCTGAACCAAATTTATTAATACCTGTTAATACAAGGCTTAAATCCAGAGTAAAAAAACCTTTAAATATAGATATTAAACCTTGAACATTATTATATCCATCAGTATCATAGTATTCTACAATATAAAATATTTTTGCACCAATAATTCCACCAATAGCTGCATAAAAAATAATATCTTCAGCTATTTGACCATTTTTACCTATTGATATCAAATATTTTTTTAATAAATAATTATTTATAATAAAAGCCATCATCAACATAAAACCATATGTTGATATTTGGAATGTTCCTATTTGCAATAATACTGGATACATTAAATTACTGGAATTGTTACTAGAATAAAATCATATATTATATGAGATATCATTGATATACCTAACCCTCTATATAAATAAACTATACTTAAATAAATACCACCAAATAATCTAATAATAAAAGTGTATAATATAAAAACATCACCTAAACTACCAATATAGTGAAACAAAGAAAAAAGCAGAGATGAAACAAAAACAGAAATTATTAAAGAAGAATATTTACTAAAAAACTTAGATGTGATTAATATAAAAAGATTTAGGAAAATAAATCTGAAAAGGATTTCTTCCCAAATACCAGCTCCCAGACATGAATAAAACATAAAATTGTAATCATGTAAATAATAATCATAATTCAAATTTAAAAAATCAAAACCATTTAGTAAAAAAACTAAAATAATTCCTAACGCTACACCTTCAATAAACATTAAGAACATAAATAAAAGATTAAAATTATCGTCTGTCTTATTGTAATTAATTATTAAATAAGCACTTATGCCAATTAACAACAAACTATTAAAAGTAAGAAATGTATTATTAGTTATTATTGATAAGATATCCCTAAAAATGATATCAGCTGAATTTCTAATTATATAATTGGATTCATCAAAAAGAATTGATGATAGAATTTCATACATTAGAAAAAATGGAAATATAAAAAATAATGAAACTATATTATTTTTTGTATAATAAAAATACTTCACTAACTATTTGTATCAGCTTTAAGAATTGCCAAGAAAGCTTCTTGAGGAAGCTGAACATTTCCAACCTGCTTCATCCTTTTCTTTCCAGCTTTTTGTTTTTCTAATAATTTTCTTTTTCTAGAAATATCACCTCCATAGCACTTTGCAGTAACATTTTTTCTTAAGGCTTTTACTGTTTCTCTAGCAATAACCTTTTGACCTATAGTTGCTTGTATTGGAACTTCAAACTGATGTCTATCAATTTCAGATTTTAGTCTTTTACATAATATTCTACCTTTTGAATATGAATCATCTTTGTGGATGATAATACTTAGGGCGTCGACTATCTCACCTGCAACTTTTATATCAAGTTTTATTAATTGACCAGGTTTATTATCAATTAATTCATAGTCTAAAGATGCATATCCTTTTGATGATGATTTAAGGTTTTCAAAAAAATCATAAATTATTTCAGCAAGTGGCATTTCAAAAACTAACTGAACACGATCAATTGACAAATAAGTTGTTGATAAATATTTACCTCTATGTTTAGTACATAAAGACATTATATTTCCAATGTAATTTTTAGGAACAATAATTTCAGCTTTAATGTATGGTTCAAATATTTTATCAATTTCATTAGAAACTGGCATTTCTGATGGATTATCAACTATTGTTTCAGAACCATCTTTGAGAAGTACATTATAGCTTACATTTGGACATGTTGTAATTAAATCTATGTTAAATTCTCTTTCTAGTCTTTCTTGTACAATTTCCATGTGCAGCGGTCCTAAAAAACCACATCTAAATCCAAAACCTAGTGCTAAAGATGTGTTAGGTTCGTATGTTAATGAGGAGTCATTTAATTTCAATCTATCTAAACTTACTTTTAAATCTTCATAATCTTTTGAATCTACTGGATATAATCCACTAAAAACCATAGGTTTAACAATCTTGTAACCTGGTAAAGATTCTTTGCATGGATTATCTTTAGTTGTAATTGTATCTCCTACTTTAATATTTGATACATCCTTAATATTTATTATTAAATATCCAACATCACCTTCTGACAAATAATCTTTTTTTATTCTATCTATCTGTAAAATACCAACTTCTAATATTTCATGATTACCGAAATAGTTAAAAAACTTCGAAACCATTCCTTTCTTTACCATACCTGAAAATACTCTTACATAAATAATCACTCCTCTATATTGATCAAAGTAGGAATCAAAGATTAAAGCAGAAAAAGATTTAGTATCTATTTTTTTTGGATAAGGAATTCTATCTATTACACTTGGAAATATTTTATCTATACCTATTCCTTCTTTAGAACTTATATATAATATTTCTTCTTTATTACATCCAAGTAATTCAATAATTTGGTTTTCAGCTGATTGTATATCAGCATTTTTCATATCAATTTTATTTATTACAGGAATAATTTCTAAATCTGAATCTACAGCTAGATATGTATTTGAAACAGTTTGTGCTTCTACTCCTTGTGTACAATCAATTAATAATAAAGCACCTTCACATGCAGCCATACTCCTTGAAACCTCATATGTAAAATCCACGTGGCCAGGTGTATCTATTAAATTTAACTTATATGCTTTATTTTTATATTCGTAATACATTTGTATAGGATGGGATTTAATTGTAATTCCTCTTTCTTGTTCTATATCCATATTGTCAAGAACTTGTGAGGTATATTCAGTTTTATCTAAGGTTTTTGTTAATTCAAGAAGTCTATCAGCTAATGTAGATTTGCCATGATCAATATGAGCAATTATACAAAAATTTCTTATATTTTCTAATTTTGTCTTAGACATATTATTTAAAAAACAATCTACTAATTAACACCATTACAGTAAATATTTCTAATCTACCGAGCAACATGCAAAAAGTAGAGATAATCTTAACAACATCAGGAAGATGACCCCAATTATCATATGGACCAATAGATCCTAAACCAGGTCCTATATTTCCTAATGACGAGGCAGAAATAGATAAAGCTGAAATTAAGTCAATATTAAAAAATGATATAAAAATAGAAAAAAGAACAAAAATCATTATATAAAAAAGATAAAATCCCAAAGTATTTTTTACAACATCCTCGCTTATAATTTTGTTTCCAATTTTAATATTATAAACAACGTTTGGATGAATTAATCTTTTAATTTCAAAATATATATATTTAAAAATCAAAAGAGTTCTTATAATTTTTATACCACCCGTTGTTGAGCCAGCAGATGCACCAATAAAAAATAAGAAAAAACATAAAGCAACACTTAAATGAGGCCACACTTCATAGTTTTCAGTTACAAATCCCGATGTCGTCAATAAAGATGTAACAGTAAATGTAGTATGTCTTAATGTTTCAAAATTAAAATTATAAGAATTTGAACTAGATATTGACAAATTAATGAAAATAGTAATTAAAATAATAAAAAATAAAATAAAGTAAGTTCTAAATTCTTCATTTTTAAAATAATGAAATTTTTTCTTTGCAAAAAACAAGTAATGTATTGAAAAACTTATACCAGAAATAAACATAAAAAATATCATAGTCCATTCAATTCCAGGACTATTAAAATATTTAATACTTTCTGTATGAGTAGAAAAACCTGCTGTTGAAATTGTTGTAAATGAATGACAAATAGAATCAAAAAATGACATACCCTGAAAATAAAAAAGGATAAAAACTATAAATGTTAAGCCAAGATAAATTCTCCAGAGTAGTTTAGCAGTTTGTTTTATTCTTGGAGTAATTTTATCTGCAGTTGGACCAGCAACCTCAGCTTTAAAAAGCTGAACACCACCAATTCCTAAAAGTGGTAATAAAGCTATACTAAAAACGATTATACCTATCCCTCCTAAGAACTGAGTAAAACTTCTCCAAAATAAAAGTCCATAACCTAAAGATTCTATTGAAGTGGTATTTAGACCTAGTATTGTAGCTCCAGTAGTTGTAAAACCAGACATAGACTCAAAAAATGAATCAATGAAAGATAAATTATTTGGTGACAAAAAATAAGGTAAACTTCCAAAAAAAGCAGTTAGTATCCAACCAAATGTAACAATTGTAAATGCATCTAGTGAACTTATATCATGTTTAGTTTCCTTAAATAAATAACTACTTAAATATAAAATTAGAGCAAAAAAAAATGTAATTAAAAAGGAATAGGTAAATGAAATTAGTTGAGCTGATTCGTTATAATAAAGACTCCAGAAAAAACTAGGAACCATAGAAAAAGATAAAAAACCTAACATAATACCTAAGACTTTTAAAATTTTATTACTAATCATTTATTTGAATAAATTTTCAATTTTAGATAAAGATTCAGGGTTTAGAAAGATTAATAATTTATCATTTTCTTCAATAGTTGATATATTTACTGAAGGAATAATCACATCATTATCTCTTACGATTCCTGCTAAACATATATTGTCAGGTAAATCCTTTACTGTATAGTTTTTAGAGAAATATTTACTATTTGGATTTGCAGTTATTTCTAATGCATCAATATGCATATCTTCAAAGGGAGTAATATTTATATCTTCACTTTTAGCATGAATTATTTTATATACATCATTTACAGCAGAGATATTTTTACTTACAACAGCATCAATTCCAATTTTTCTCATTGATTTAAAATAGTTTGTTGTTGAAACATGCATAATTACTTGTTTAACTCCTTTATATTTTGCAATCAAACTAGCCAACATATTAGTTTTGTCATTTTCGGTTGTTGCAATAAAACAGTCAATTTCATGTATAGATTCTGATTCTAAAAAATCTTCATCCAAACCATCACCAACAAGAACTAAAGATTCATCTAGAGATTCACTATATTTTTTAGCTTTTTCTTTATTTAATTCAACAACTTTAACATTGTAGTCATTACCCAATGATTTTGCTAACATTCTTGATATTTTACCTAATCCTAATATCATGATATTTTGAACACTAAAAGTTGCTTTTTCAGTAAGCTTATATATTTCTTCAACTGATTCTTCTAAACATGAAAAATAAATAATATCATCTTTTTGATAGACTGTATCGCCATGAGGGATAAACATATTGTCATTTCTATAAATTAAGGGTGTTCTATGTACAATAAAAGGATTAGACAAATAAACATTATTGACAGTTCTATCAATTAAAGATGAATTATGATCGATAGTGATACCTATTAGTTTAATTTTATTTTCAAAGAATGACTTTACTTCAACTGCTGAAGAATCTCTTACTAAATTTTCTATTTCTTTCTGAGCAGATTTTTCAGGATAAATAACATCATCAATACCAAAATTATTTGGCGATACTATTGCACTTGAATGAATATATTCAGTATTTCTTAAACGAGCAATTATATTTTTTGCTCCCATTTTTTTTGCAATATTTGATGCAACTAAATTAACCTCATCAATTTTTGTTAATGCTAAAAAATAATCAATATTTTCAAAATCTATGGATTGCAGTACTCTTTGGGAACAACCATCACCTTCAATTACTCTAGCATCTATGCTATTCTTAACTCGATTACATTTTGATTCATTTATATCAATTACGGTAAGATTGTAGTTTTCTTTTGAAAGAAATTTGGATAAATTGAAGCCTACTTCTCCAGCTCCCACTAAAACAATATTTAATAACATGTTTTTATTTTTCTATATATAAAAAAAGCCCCTAGTTTAAAACCAGGGGCTTTGTAAAATGAGTATAATTACTTTATTTTAATAATGTCATATTTATAACATCAGTAAAGCCAGGAGCAGTTATTCTTGCGAAATACTGTCCACTTGCTACACTACTTGCATCCCAATTAAAAGTATAACCTTGAGCTGCATCTAGCATTCCATTATGTAAGCTAGCAACTTTACGACCTTGTAAATCGTAAACTGTTACATCTACAACACCTGAACTTGCTAAATCAAATTCAATAGTTGTTGTAGGATTGAATGGATTTGGATAGTTACCAACGATAGAAGTTTCATATGGTGCTATTCCATCATTCATATCAAATGTAAAATCAATACTATCATCAATAGCAACTTCTTCACCATGAGAACCAGCTGCTACTATATTAGAAACTGAAACTAAAGTAGAACCAGTATATGAATCAACTGACTCATACGAAAGTTGGATAACTTTTTCTAAATTATTAGCTTCTAGGATAGCTGTACCACCTAAATCAAACATAATAACTCTTGCTAAACCAGGTTCTTTAATTTTGCTGTAAACACTCATATTTGATCTTACATCAGAACCAGAAAATAAGTGAGCAATACTATTTTCATCTAATTTTAGTTGAGCTGGATCATAGTTAACATCGAACTGTAAACCATAAACATCTACGCTTGACTCTAATTTAATTTGTAAATCATTTTGATTAGCTTTTTCAACATTTAATTTAGCATTAGTTGTTACTTGTGCACCAAATGCTAAAGAAAGTGCTAAACTAACTGTTAATATATTTTTCATTTTGAACTCCTTTTATACTCATTTTATTATTTAAAAAAATCATTGCAAATGCAACAACACTAAATTAATGGATAATATTAATATATACAAATTATTTATTCCTATTATTTGTAACAATATATTTCACAAATAGTAAAAAAATTAATCATTAATCCTATTTATTGATGCACCTAAAGCAGAAAGTTTTTTTTCAATATTTTCATAACCTCTGTCAATATGGTAAATTCTGCTTAAATGTGTTTCTCCTTCAGAACATAAAGCTGCTATAATTAGAGAAGCACTTGCTCTTATATCTGTTGACATAACCTTAGCAGCAAATAATTTCTTTACACCTAAAATTTTAGCAATATTTTTATTCATTTCTATTTTTGCTCCAAGTCTAACTAGCTCAGGCACATGAGTAAAACGATCAAGATATATTGTATCTTCAACTTGGCTAGTTCCTTTTGATAGTGACATTAAAGCAATCCATTGTGCTTGCAAATCAGTAGGGAAACCAGGATAAACATCTGTTTTTAAAGATACTGACTTTATATCATTATCCATACTAAGTGATACGGAGTTATTATCATATGATATAAATGCTCCTGCTTCTTTCAA
Organism: Fidelibacterota bacterium; assembly: GCA_002693365.1. GTDB lineage: Bacteria > Fidelibacterota > Marinisomatia > SCGC-AAA003-L08 > D37C17. Next base: position 8,615 of record NZPQ01000050.1, on the reverse strand, counting down.
TTTATCTATAACGATACCTAAATGTTTATATGTACAATTATTAATCTTAATATTACCTTTAGTTCCTGTAGCAGCAATTAAAAATGTACCAGCCTCAATTCGATCAGGAATGATGGAATATTCAATATTAATATTCTTATTAATTTTTATACCTCTAATTTCTAATTTGTTTGTACCAACTCCTTTGATACTAACTCCACATTTAATATAAAAATTACATAAATCAACAATCTCAGGTTCCATTGATGCATTTTCAATGGTTACTTCTTCTTCAAGATTAACACAAGCCATAATAACATTTCCTGTTGCACCAACACTTGGTATTGGAAATTTTATTTTGGCTGATTTTAACATACCTTCTGTTAATATATAGCCAGAATCTAATGTTACTTTTGCACCTAATTTTTTAAATGCTTCTAAATGGAAATTAATTGGTCTTGGTCCCCATGCGCATCCTCCAGGTAATGATACCTTTGCATATTTAAATCTAGACAATAATGGTCCAAGTACATAAAATGAAGCTCTCATTGTTTTAACTAAATCATATGGAGCTTCTGGATTATCACATTTTGTAGTATCGATAATTATTGATTTTTCTTCATGTTTTATAGTACATCCAATAATTTCTAATAACCTTAACATAGTTTTAGTATCTCTGAGCTCTGGAATGTTTTTTATTTTGTATATACCAGAAAATGAAAGGCATGCACACATAATTGGAAGTGCAGCATTTTTAGATCCACTTATATCTATTTCACCATTAAGTCTAACTGGTCCGTTAATTACAAATTTATCCATTTTTATACCTGTATGTTAAATAATATAAAATCATACCCATATAACATCCTAAATAATCAAAAAAAGCATCATAAATACTAGCAATTCTATTTGGTACAAATATTTGTATAGATTCATCAATGATAGGAATTGATGATATAAATAATATTGGATATAACATTTTTATTTTAAAATTTTGATGATATAATGCATTTAAATACAATATTCCTAAAATAAAATATTCTAAAAAATGAATAAGCTTATCATGCTTCCAAATGTGTTTATATGGAATAATACTAAATGATAAAAATGAATTACACATTAGAAGTAATAAATAACTTACAAACAACCATAAACTTTTAGATTTATAATTCACTATTTCTCCTAAGCTCATTAAATGCATGAGGAATACAATCAATAAGATCTGATGCTGTCATACCATCTTTAGATATATAATTCATATAATAGTTTGCTGCCTCTGCATGTAAATATGTTCCAAGAATTGATGCTTCTAATCTACTATATCCATGAGATAAAAGGCTAACTAAAATTCCAGATAAAACATCACCTGTTCCAGCAGTTGCAAGTAAACTTGGTCCTCTGGACATTATATAAATCATATCTTCTGTAATGATAAATGTATTAAATGATTTTAAGATAATAATCTTTTGATCTATTTTCTTTTGAACGGATTTTAATAAATCAATATCAACAATTTCGTTATCTTTTAATTGAAATATCCTTTTAAATTCTCCTAAATGTGGAGTAAGAATCGTTTTTTTATGATGATATGCTGAAATATCAGGAAAAGATTGGAATCCTCCAGCATCAATAACAAGGTTTTTAGCTTGCTCCAAACCTGACAAAAAATTATCATCTTGTTTATAATCAATCCCTGGTCCAAAAAGTACATTATTATATTTAGGCAAAGGATTATCTTCTTCATCAAAATTACCATTAATATAACATTGATCATTTACTATTAAGTCAGGATATGATGACTTAATATTTGATATCAAATTATTAAATTGATCTTGGTTGTAATTAGTATTCGGATATATAAATAAATTAACATAACTAGCACCTGTTTTACAGGCGGCTCTTGATGATAATAAAGCTGCACCTGGATAATTAAAAGATCCAGCATTAATTGCTATTCTACCAGTTGAATACTTATGAATATTGCTCTTCATTTTAAAACTTTTTAAAATATTGCATACATCTAAAAATTCAACATTTTGTATATCAGAAGAAATAGATTTAAAACCGATATCTGTTATATACAAATCATTAATTGTTTCTATGTAATGTCCTAATTTTGGATATCCAAATGTTATAACATGTTTTGAATTAACAAAAAATGTTGATTTAGAGCTATTAGCAAATAAACCTGATGAAATATCAATAGAAATAATATTCTTATTTTTATTTAATTCTTTAATTATTTTTATATATTTATCACTTAAACTCCTGGATAAACCAATCCCAAAAACACCATCAATTACCCAATCATAATTATCAAATTTAATTTTTTTATTATAAATAGAAAATTCACTTTTAGATATTTTATATTTTTTTAATAATTTTGAATGACCATGATTTTTTTCTATAAAAACTATTTTTGATGATACATAATATTTTTTAAGATATGAATGTGTAACAATACCATCGCCTCCATTATTACCTTTTCCACAAACAACTATTACAGTTTTAGAAAATGGATTTTGAATTTTTTCACAAAAAAATTGTGCAACAGCCTTACCGGCATTTTCCATAAGTTCTTCTTGTGATAGATGACCACTTTCTATGGTTTCCTTGTCTAACTTATAAGCTTGTTCTTTTGTAAGTACAGGAATCATTTTTCTATTATAACAAATGCTATAGCATAATCTCCATCATGAGATATTGACACATTACATTTAACATTATTAACATTAAGTAATTTAATGTAAGGAGATTTATCTTTATTATTTAAAACTTCTATATTAATAAGTGATATGTTCTTAACAATTTTTGCACTTAATAAAGCTTTTTTAACTGCTTCTTTAGCTGCATACTTACCACTCAAATGAATGAAGGGTTCTTTATGGCTATTACAATACTCAACTTCTAAAGGAGAAAATATTTTTTTTAGAAATTTTGAGTCTTTATAAAGTGATTTAATTCTATCAATTTTTACAATATCTGTACCAATTGATAGCATATTTATTTGTTTATTTGTTTAATTATATCAATAATTTCTGATAAGCTATCTAAATCATAATCTGCACCAGAATCAATAATATCTTCAGTACTTCCATACTTAGCAAATGCTGTTTTCATACCTAATTGACCAGCACCCTTGATATCTCTTTCTGGCCAATCTCCTACCATCATACACTCTTCTAGGTTTGCATTTAATTTTTCTGAAATTTTAATAAAGGGTTCTTTTGCAGGTTTATATACACCCGTATCATTAAATGTTACTACTTCATCAAAAAAGGTATGTAAGTCTAATGTATACAATCTCATCCAAGCTTCTCTACTTGGAGCATCAGAAACAATACCAAGATTTAAATTCATACTTAACAACTTATTTAGTGTTGGTATAACATCAGGATAAAGATTTAAAGAAATTTCTTTAGCTTTTTTGTATTCTACAATCGCTGCAGCAAGATACTTGTAATTAATATTACCGATTTTTTTTATAATAAATTCATTAAATACTTCTTGATGCTCATAACCTTTAGAATCATAAATATTAAATATTTCATCTAATGCCTCTTCTCTATTAATTTCCATTCCCACATCAATCATCGCATTTACAGCAGCTTTTATGGAAACTGATTTCATTTTCATAAAATCAAGAAGAGTGTTATCAAGATCGAATATGATAGATTTTATCATTGAATTATTTAGATAAAATTATTCGCTGCAATGTTTTGTATAGTAATCGAAGTTTTCGGGTTTTAAGTAGTTATTTGCAGTTTTCCTATAATTTCTATCTCTTTTGCATTTGTTGAATGCATCTTTAGCAGCAAGCTTATTGCATAAATTCATCTCAGCTACACCTAGTTCAAAAAGTGCAGGAGCATAATTTCTCTTATTCTTTAAACTTAATTTAGCGTTATCTCTTGCTTTATTATAATCCAATTTTTCATTATAAACTGAAGCAAGCCTTGCAAGTATACTAAAAGCATCAGGGCTAGCATTTAAAGCCTTGTTTGCATACAATATTGCCTGATCTAAGTTAGAAGAACCTATTTCTAAGTCCATTAATAGTTCATATGCTCTGTAGTAACCTTCATCTAAAGTAATTATATCATTAAGAATACTTTTNGTTTTATCTAAATCACCTTTAGATTTATATACTTTTGCNTTTTCAAAAATAGCTTTNGTATAATCAGACTTAACNAAAATAGCTTTATCTAAAAAAGAAACAGCCTTATCNCTATCATCAATAGCAATATAGCATTTAGCTATCATATACAAAACCTTATAGTTTTTTGGTTGAAGTTCTATACCACGTTCTAAAATTTCTGCTGCTTTTTCGTAATCCTTAATTGCATAATAAATATTTCCAATTCTAAACATTGCAGAAGTATTTTCAGGATCATATGATAAAGCCTTATTGAAATACTCTAAAGCTGTCTGATAATCTTTAACATCATACGCTTCTTTTCCTTTTAGAATTTCTATTTTTGCTATATTCTCTATTTCATCTTTATATAATGAATTGTATGGATTCAATTCTCTTGCTTTGTTAAAATTCAATACAGCATTTTCATAATCTTTGTTTTCTTTATGAGCAAAACCTAATCTATAGTGAACAATAGAATTATCTTTATATTTTTCTAGCAGAGCTTCTGTTTCCTCAATTGCTTCAAGAACAAAGCCACTGGATAATGTTTTACTTACATTTTTAAGATCATTAATCAATTCACCTAGTTGAATTCCTTCGTCCGAATATTTATCTGGATTTTGTTTAACAGCTGCTTGAAGACTTTTATTTGCGTTATTTAAATCATCTAGTTTCAAATAAATTTGATAAGAAAGGTAATGATATTGCTCATTTTTTTCCTCTACTAGTTCTAACATGGACTGAGCACCAATGATATCATCAGCTAAATATAGTGATTCAATATCTTCTATACTTAAACTGAATATTAAAGAATTTAAGAAAAATAGTATTGATAAAAATATTTTCACAACAATCTCCTTATTTTTGTGCTGAAGGCGGGATTTGAACCCACATGAGAAAATTTCTCACTGCCCCCTCAAGACAGCGTGTATACCAGTTCCACCACTTCAGCTAAATTACTAAAGTGAATCTTTTTTAGTTTCTTCAAGTTGAACAGGCACATTAATTACAGGCTCAATATCTTCAAGCTTATTTCTATCAAGAATGGGATCACTTGTAGATGTTGATATATTCAATGAACCTGGTGTTGAAATAACATTTAAAGATATTGCAAAAATCATAAATAAAGCCGCAAGAATAGCAGTGGTTTTAACTAAAAGTTTATCTGCAGCTTCACCACCAAAGGCAGAATTTAGAACATTACCAGTCATTGCGCTTCCCATTCCACCAGTTTTACTTGATTGCATTAAGATAATACTAACAAGTAAAAAACATACTAGAACAAACAAGATTAATATTACATAATATAGAGCGTTCAAATTAAAATCTCCTTAAAATTTATTATAAATATTGTAAAATTTATCAGCATTCAAAGATGCTGAACCTATTAAAAAACCATCCACTTCATTAATACTTAAAATTTCAGCAGCATTATTATCATTAACGCTACCTCCATACAACAAGCATATATTACAATTATTTGTATTAATTTCATTAATAATATTTTTTAAAAATTTATGAATAGAATAAATAGTTTCAGTATCAGCTGATTTACCAGTACCTATTGCCCAAATTGGTTCATACGCGATTATATATTCTTTTGTATCCTTAAAATCAATATTATCAAATATTTTAATTAATTGATTTTTTAAGACTGCTTTTGTTATGCCTGATTCATTTTCATCGCTAGTTTCACCAATACATATAATTGGATTTACAGGTGAATTATTTAAAATTTGAAGCTTACTATTAACATTAAAATCATTTTCATTAAATAGTTCTCTTCTTTCAGAATGTCCTATAATTGAATACATACAATTAGATTCAAGCAACATTTCAAGAGAACATTCGCCTGTAAAAGCACCATTTTCATGTTCTGAAATATTTTGAGATCCTAAAAAAATAGATTTATTTGTTCTTATTTTTTCATATACATAATCAATATGCATTGGAGATGGACAAATAATAAGTTTACAATTTTTATCAAAGTCTTTTTCCAAGAAATCATTAAAATAAGAATCAATTTTATTTCTATTCATATACATTTTCCAATTTGCAATGCAATACTTACTCATTTGTACATCTCCCAAGATTTATTTAAATTTAATTTTTCACCACTCAATAATTTCAATGAAGCTCCTCCACCTGTCGATACATGAGTAAAATTTTTAATGGAACCATATTTTTCTAATGCGCTTACAGTATCTCCACCTCCAATGATTGTTGAAACTTCAGATTTTTCAAGGAAATTTCCTATTTTAATTGTTCCATTTGCAAAATTTTTATTTTCAAAATATCCAAGTGGACCATTCCAAATTATAGTTTTCAACTTAGATATCTTGCTCATGAACAAATTAATAGTTTTGGGACCAATATCTAATCCAATATCTGTATCAGAAATATCATTAATATTTTTAGTATATATATTTTTTGAACTTATTGAATCTTTAGCACAAACAACATCTATTGGAAGAATGATTTTTTTATTCATCAAAACAGATTTAGTATAAATATTTTCAGCTTCTTCAAGCATATCATTTTCTACTTTACTTTTACCAACATTAAATCCTTTTGATTTTAAAAAAGTAAATAGCATTGCACCACCAATAAATATCATATCAGAATTATTTAAAAAATAATTTATCATTTTAATCTTGGTTGAAATCTTAGCTCCTCCAATTATCACACCATTTTTTTTAGACTTGTTAACTTCTAAGTATTTAAACTCTTTTGCTACTAGTAAACCTATACATTTATGATTAAAAAACTTTAAAATTTTTGAATTTGATGCATGAGATCGATGAGATGTGCCAAATGAATCACATACATAAATGTCCGCGTGTTTTGATAATTTTTCAGCAAATGTTGTATCATTGTCTATTTCTTCTTTATAAAATCTTAAATTTTCAAGTAAATGAATTTGTAAAGGTTTTAACTTTCTAGATATTTCTATTGAATTTTGACTAATACAATCATTAGAGAAATAAATTTTATTATCAAAATATTTTTTTAAATATTCATAAATAGGCTTTAGAGAAAAATTTTCATTAAATCCATCAGGTCTACCCAAATGGCTTATTATAACAATTGAAGCATTATTTTTTAAACAATAATTGATAGTATCGAAAGATGATTTAATTCTAAAATCATTTAATATTTTATAATCTTCAATAGGGACGTTATAATCAAATCGGATTAATAAAGTTTTATTTTTAATATTTAAATCTTTTAAATGCTTCATAATTAAGGTACTAGAATTACTTTACCATATTGTTTTCTATCTTCCAAATATTGATGGGCATTTCTGACATCTTTAAACCTAAATACTTTATCTACAAATGGTTTATAAACTTTATCATTTATCTTGTTCATTACAGAATTAAAAGAATCAATGTCAGCCATAGTTGAGCCTATTATTTCTTGTTGTTTAGAAAATAAATAGCGTAAATCAATAGACACTTTTGATCCTGTTGTTGAACCACAGGTAACTAATCTTCCTCCTTTATTTAGCACTCTTAAGCTATCATTCCATGTGATAGGACCAATATGCTCAAAAACAACATCAACGCCATTATTATTTGTTATATCTTTAATAATTGATGTATAGGGTTTTGAATGATCCAAAACATAATCTGCACCCATATCATGTGCATAGTTGAATTTATCTTTGCTTCCTACAGTTGTTATAACCTTAGCATTCATATCTTTTGCAATTTGTATTGCAGCTGATCCAACTCCAGAGGTTGCCCCATAAATTAAAACAAATTCATTTTCTTTTAATTTAGCTCTTTTAACTAACATTTGATATGAAGTCATAAAAACTAACTGCATAGATGCAGATTCTTCAAAAGACAAATGATTAGACATTAAATGAATATTTTTAGGACTTAGTGTTACATACTCAGATTGAATACCATTTTCTGTTTCTCCTAAAATTCCATAATACTTAGAAAAGTTTTCTTTTTTTTCTTTAACAAATTTACAATTATCTGGAAACGTACCAGGTTGAACAACAACTTTATCCCCCAAATTAAATTTATTTATATCTTTACCTATTTCAACTACTTCTCCTGATCCATCTGAGCCCATGATTAAAGGAAGTGGTATCTTAATACCTGGCAAACCATTTCTAACCCATATATCCAAATGATTTAGAGCAGCAGCTTTTATTTTTATTTTAATTTTATTAGGATTGCATATTGGTTCATCTAGACTATCATATTTTAGAACATCTAAACCACCATGATTGTGAATTCTTACTGCTTTCATTCTATTTCTTCATATTCAGCATCAATAATATTATCTTTTTTATTTTGATTATTTTTTTGAAATAAATTTTTAAATATTATTTTTAAAAGATAAAAAAAAACTAATAATAAGAAAAATTTCATATTTTTATATTAGAATCCTTAAATGGATTATAATATTTTGTTCCTTTAATAGGACTTCTTATTACATTTAATATCTCTTTCAAATCATTTTTATTATTTACAAAATC
>NZPQ01000049.1 GCA_002693365.1 Fidelibacterota bacterium | reverse complement strand
CCTGCAGAGGAAGCTAAGGCAGAAGAAGCTCCTGCAGAAGAAGCTCCTGCAGAGGAAGCTAAGGCAGAAGAAGCTCCTGCAGAAGAAGCTCCTGTAGAGGAAGCTAAGGCAGAAGAAGCTCCTTCAGAGGATAGTGCTGATAAAAAAAAAATTAATGATGAAAAATCATCTGGTGATAAATAATAGAAGATAAACCTAAAATTAGAAATAAATTTTAAAGGAGTTTTATTTTATGGATAAATTACTTAGCGATATGGTTAAAGCAATTGTTGATAAACCTGATGAAGTAAGTGTTAATGTTAATGAAAGTGATAGTACAAAAATTTATGAATTAGCTGTAGGTGAGGGTGATTTAGGCAAAGTCATTGGAAAAAAAGGAAGAAATGTTAATGCTTTAAGAATAATTTTATCTGCAGCAACTGCAAAGGAAGGCGATAAAAGAGCAATTCTTGAGGTAATTGAATAATTCGCTGAAAAGTAGAAGTAAATTAATTCCTGTAGGTAAAGTTATAAAACCACATGGAATTAAAGGTGAGTTGAAGTTTTTTTTATATAATGAGGATTCTGATTTACTGGAATTAGATATTAAGATTTGGTTTAAAATAAATGATTTAGATAAATCTTATAATTTGATAAACACTAAAGGTTCTGGTAAGATTTTTAAGTTAGAATCTATTGATAGTCGTGATGATGCAGAGTTATTAAGAAATAAAGAGTTTTTTGTATTAAGAAGTGATCTTCCTGATTTGAGTGATGGAAATTTTTATTTGAATGATATAATAAATTTTAGGCTTTTTAATAAAAAAAATGAAATAGGATTGATTATTGATGTATTATTGTTACCAAGTTCAAATTATATTTTAGTTAATTACAATAATAAAGAAACATTAATTCCTTTTCTTGATAGATATATAGAGTTTTTTGATTTTGATGAAAAAATAGTGGTAATGAAAAATATTAAGGTTTTTTTAAATTTATAAATGATTTCTTTTAATGTAATTACTCCTTTTCCAGCAATGTTTAATAATATATTAAATGAAAGTATATTATTAAAAGCTAAACAAAAGAAAATTGCTGAATATAATATTTTTAATTTATTTGATTTTTTAGATAATCCTTCAGAAAGAATTGATGATTATCCATTTGGAGGAGGTCCTGGAATGTTAATGAAACCTGAACCAATTTTTAAAGCAGTTGATAAAATTAAATCAAACATTAAAAGTTCTAATGATTGTAGGATAATTTTTCCAACTCCTGATGGTAAAGTTTTTAATCATGATAAGGCTAAAAAATTATCTAATGTTAAAAATTTAATTTTTATTTGTGGCCACTATAAAGGTATTGATCAAAGAATAAGAGATGAAATTGTTACTGATGAAATTTCAATTGGTGATTTTGTTTTAACTAGTGGTGAATTACCATCAATGATTATGATTGATTCAATAGTTCGTTTAAAAAAAGGTGTTTTAAACAACTATGAATCAGCAGAAAAAGATTCATTTTATGATTTATTGCTTGATGGACCACATTTTACAAGACCTAGAGAATTTAGACGCAATAAAGTTCCAGATGTTTTGTTATCTGGAAATCATAAAGAAATTGAAGATTGGTTTTTAAATAAGAGAGAAGAAAAAACAAAAAAATTAAGAATAGATTTATGGAAAAAGTATAAATCTAAGAAAATGGAGCAGAAATGAATAAAATTTATGAATCTATTAAAGATAATTTAAATAAAGATATTCCAGATTTTAAATCTGGTGATACTGTGGCTGTAGGAGTAAAAGTAATAGAAGGTAATAGATCAAGAGTTCAAACTTTTGAAGGAGTAGTAATTTCCATTTCTTCCGGATCTAATATATCAAAGACATTTACTGTTAGAAAAATCTCTAATAATGTTGGAGTTGAACGAATATTTCCTATATATTCTCCAAATATTGATAGTATTAAAGTCCTCAAAAAAGGTAAAGTTAGAAGAGCTAAATTATACTATTTAAGAGATAGAAAAGGTAAGGCAGCTAGAGTTAAAGAAAAAAACTAATTAGTTTATGGGAAAATCCCATTTAAATAATAATTATTTCGAAGAATTAATAAATATTGGTATTTCTTTATCAAAAGAAAAAAATATCAATGTTCTCCTTGAAAATATACTCACACAGGCAAGAAAAATATCAAATTCTGATGGCGGGACTTTATATATTGTTGATAAAGAGTTTACTAAATTAGAATTTGTTATTATGCAAAATAAATCAAAAAATATTTTTTTAGGAGGTACTAATGAGCCTGTACCTGAATCTATTTATCCAGTAAAACTTTATGATCCAAAATCTAATGAACCAAATCATAAAAATGTTTCTGCTGTATGTGCTTTAAAAAATAAAACTATTAGAATTGATGATGCCTATAAAAATAAGGATTATGATTTTGAAGGTACAAAAGGTTTTGATATTAAACATGATTATCATTCAAAATGTTTTTTAAATGTTCCGATGAAAGACCATAAAAATAATGTTATTGGTGTAATACAACTTTTAAATCCAATGCAAAATGGAAAAATTATAAAATATTCAGATGAAATTATCAAAGTAATTGAATCATTAACTTCACAAGCTTCAATTGCGNTGACTAATCAATTATTAATAGAAGAACAAAAAAATCTTTTTAAATCATTTATTAAANTAGTNGNTGAAGCNTTAGAGCATAAGGATGCTACNACAGGTGGACATTGCAATAGAGTTCCTCAAATAACAATGATGATAGCTGAAGCCATNAATGAATCAAAAAAAGGNACTTANAAAAAATTTAAATTNAATGAAGAAGAAATGGAAGAGTTATATGTTGCAGGGTGGTTGCATGATTTTGGTAAAGTTGCTACACCTGAACATGTAATGAATAAATCTACNAAGCTTGAAGGTTTGTATGATAAAATAGATGTTATTAAAATGAGATTTGAAGTTTTAAAAAGAGATATTAAAATTAAATATTATGAAAAAANATCTAAAAATGAAAACAGTAAATCTATTAAATCAAAAATGCATAGTGAAATAGAAAAAGCTGATGAAGATTTAAATTTTTTAGTTAAATGTAATGTTGGTGGTGAATTTTTTTCTGATGAACTCAAAAATAGAGTAAAAGAAATATCAAGATATAAAATATTTTTTGANGGTAAATTGCAAAACATATTAAGTAATCAAGAAGTAAATTTTTTAACTCTTGAAAGAGGAACATTAAGTAAAGATGAACGAAAAGTAATGGAAGATCATGTATCTTTAACTTATACATTATTAAATAAATTACCTTATCCTAAACATCTTAAGAATGTTCCTTTCTATGCNGGTTGTCATCATGAAAAAATTAATGGAGAAGGTTATCCTAATGGATATTCAGGAGATCAGCTTCCACTTCAAGCTAGGATAATAGCCTTAGCTGATGTATTTGAAGGCCTGACAGCTCCAGACAGACCTTATAAAAAAGGATATATGCTATCAAAAGCTATGAATATTTTAAGNTATATGACATTAGATAATGAATTAGATAAAGATATCTTCAACTTATTTATAAATCAAAAAGTATATTTAAAATATGCAGATGAAAATATAAGTAAAAAACAAATTGATAAAATAAATGATAAAGATTTATTGGTTTAGTATGTNTNTNGAGTTAATAAAATGAATAAAAANAATCAAAAAAATACCCGTGAGGTATTAAAAAATATCCCTTCTGTTGATGAAATTATCAGAAAATTTCAATCATCTAATACTCCTTTAAAATTTTTAAAATATTCCATTAATAATTTGCTTTCTNTAATTAGACAGGAAGTGTTGGAAGGTAAAGAGTTGATTGATATTAGAGATTATACTATTGATAAAGTAGATAAATTAGTCCAAAAAATTAATAAAAATAGTCTTCAGCCAGTAATTAATGGAACTGGTATCATTTTACATACTGGATTAGGTAGAGCACCAATATCTAAAGAAATCCTTATTGATGGAATTTTAAAAAATTACCCATATTCAAATTTAGAGTTTAATACTGACAATGGAAAGAGAGGTGATAGAAATTTACACGTTTCCTCATTATTTAATTCACTGTGTGAATGTGAAGATTCCGTAATTGTAAATAATAATGCTTCTGCTGTAATACTAATGTTAAATAGTATATGTGAAAATAAAGAAGTTATTATAAGTAGAGGTCAATTAGTTGAAATTGGTGGTTCATTTAGAATCCCAGATGTTATGAATAAGTCACAATGCCAAATGATTGAAGTAGGTACAACTAATAAAACTCATATCAAGGATTACGAGAATGCAATAACAAAAAATACTAGTGCTATATTATATGTACATACTAGTAATTATAAAGTAGTAGGATTTACAAATGAAATTGATATTAATGAATTACATAAGTTAGCTCAAAAATATAATTTGCCTTTATTAATTGATCTTGGTAGTGGATCTTTTGCAGATTTTAAAAAGTTTGGTTTACCTTTTGAGAAAATGATTAGTAAATATATAAATAAGGGAGCTGATGTCATTACTTTTAGTGGTGATAAATTACTTGGGGGCCCTCAATCTGGAATTATTGCAGGTAAAAGAAATTATATTAAAAGCATAAANTCTAATTCATATTATCGTGCATTTAGATGTGATAAAATTCGTATTTCAATTATGGAAACAATTTTGAGGACCTATTATACATCTGAAAATATCTCTAATAAAAATTTATCAATTAAATTATTTAAAAGANATAGAGAAGAATTAAAAAAGACCGCACAAAAAATTATTTCTCATCTATTACCTGATGTTATAAATAAAAATAAAATTGATATTGTAGAATCNAATGTAGAAGCAGGAAGTGGCTCTTTACCTACTGAAAAAATTGATAGTATCGCAATTTCAATTTCAAGTCATTCAAAAAAATCCAATCAACTTTTTAAATCTTTTTTAAATAATGAATATTCTTTGATNGGATACATTAAAAATGAAAAATTTTTTATTGATCTAAAAGCAATTCCNAACGATCAAATTGATATTTTAATAGAATCTATTAATAAGGTTTTNATTTGAAACAGTTTACGTTTGGATTATCCGGACATATTGATCATGGAAAAACATCAATTGTAAAAAGTTTAACTGGTCAAAATACAGACAATCTCAAAGATGAAATAAAGAGAGGATTAACAATTGATATTGGTTTTGCTCATTTGAATAATCATATTTCTATAATTGATGTACCAGGACATGAAAAATTTATTAAAAATATGGTTTCAGGTGTTAACGCTATTGATTGTGCTATTTTGGTTATAGCAGCTGATGATGGTATAATGCCCCAGACAAAAGANCACTTTAATATTTTAAAAATTTTAAAAATAAATTCTGGTATTATTATAATAAACAAAATTGATTTAGTCGATNCTGAATGGTTAGAGNTAATTATTAGTGAAATTAAAACATTTGTAAAAAATAGTTTTTTAGAAAATGCAAAAATAATTAAGGTTTCTACTTTATTAAATATTGGTATTGAGGATTTGAAAAATGAAATCATACATTTATCTAATAATCCATTATCAAAATTTGATAGAGGNATTTTTAGAATGTTTGTTGATAGAGTCTTTCTTAAAAAAGGCTTTGGGACTGTTGTTACTGGAACAGTATTATCAGGTAAAATTAATGATAATAGTAAATTAACCTTGCTTCCAATTAATGAAGAGGTAAAAATAAGATCAATACAAACTCACAATGAAAAAGTTTTAGAAGTTGAAATAGGTAATAGATCAGCTATAAANATACAGAATATTGAAAAAAATAAAGTTTTTCGAGGGTCACATTTATCATTAAATAAATATTTTCAAAATGTTGATATCGCAGTAGCAGAAATTGATATTTTACATGAAATTAAACATAATCAAAGAATTAGGGTACATTTAGGCACACAGGAAGTTATCGCAAGAATATTATTTGTTAAAGATAATGAAAAAAAAATAGGACTTTTAAAGTTTGAAAAAAAAATCGTGTGTTCTTTTCTTGANAGGTTCATTATTAGAAGTTTTTCACCAATTACAACAATTGGAGGAGGAAGAATTTTTGATATAAATATTTCTGGTAAATGGTCTGAAAAAAAAATATACATGATGAATTTATTNAACAAAAATAAAAAAAGCGATATAATTCATGAAATTGTGAATTACAGAACAAAAAATATTTTTAANGAGATGGATCTATGTCATCATTTAGGATTATCAAAAAGTTGTACTAATGAAATAATAAAAGATGATTCTAATTTTTGTTTTTTTGGAGAAAATAATCCATGGATAACAACAAAAATTCAATTAAAAAAAATACACAGGAAAATTTTTAATATAATTAATACTTATCATATTAAAAACCCNTANTTTAATGGCATAATTTTTGATCAGTTGAATCAAAAAGTATTATTACCTGAACCTTTTTTAAAATTCGTATTAGATGATTTATTAAAAGAAAAATCTATAAAAATTTTTAAAGATTTGTATTCAATTTACGATTTTCAAATAAAATTAGAAGAAAATGATAAGGTTTTAAAAGATAAATTATATAGAATTATTGATGATTATAAATTTGAAACTCCAGATTTTTCTTTTTTAATGAAAGAGTTAAAAATTGATGAAAAAAAATTAAAAAATTTTCTAAATATTGAAAAGAATAATAATAGTATTATAATACTTGATGGTACCTTATTTTTTTCTTATAAAAATTATTTAAATTTATTAGATTCTTTAAAAGTTTTTTACAAAACTAATTATACCATGAGTGTATCTGATTTTAAAAAAATAGCAAATACAACAAGAAAATATGCTGTTCCATTATTAGAATATTTAGATAAAAAAAATATTACATATAGAGACGGAAATGAAAGAAAATACAATAAAAAATAAAAATTCGACACCTGTAATGAGGCAATATTGGGAGGCTAAAAAGCAATATCCAGATTCTATAATGTTATTTAGAATGGGAGATTTTTATGAAACATTTGATGAAGATGCTAAAATAACTTCAAAAATACTAAATATTGCACTAACAAAAAGATCTAACGGTGCAGCATCTACTGTTCCCCTAGCTGGTTTTCCTTATCATGCTTTAGATCAACACGTTCATAAACTATTAGATTCTGGAAATAAAGTTGCTTTATGCGAGCAAGTAGAAGATCCAAAGCTATCAAAAGGTATTGTAAAAAGAGAAGTTGTTGAGATATTGTCACCAGGTACAGCTATTTCAACAAAATTTTTAAATGAAAATGAAAATAATTTTTTAGGAAGTTTTTTCTTAAAGAATCAAGATATTGGTTTTTGTATTCTAGATAATTCAACAGGAGAGTTTTATTGTGGTGAATCAACTTTTGATAGAATAAAAAAAATTGTAGACCAATATCAAATTAAAGAAATTATTATTCCAAAATCTCAAGAAGAAAAATTTATAAAAATATTTAATGATAATATTATGCTAACAACATATGATGATTGGAAGTCTGATTTTGATTCTTGTTACAATAGATTAATTAAACAGTTCAAATGTAATTCTTTGAAGGGATATGGAATTGATAGTAAAAAATTATCAGTAATTGCTTCAGGTGCAACTTTGTTTTATCTAGATAATAATTATTTTGGAAAAACTAATCATATCACAGGATTATCTCAAATAATTGATGATGGTTATATGAAAATTGATGATTTTACTTTTAGAAATCTTGAAATCTTTGAATCTATGAATTCGCAAAATAAAAAAGGTACATTAATAAGTAATATCGATTTCACTTTAACTGCTTCAGGAAGTCGTTTATTAAAAAAACACTTAAGAAGACCATTAAATGATTTAAAAAGAATTGAGAATCGATTAATGTTAGTTGATGAATTATTTTTAAATAAATCATTATTAGAAAATATAAGAGGTTTTTTAAAGAGAACATATGATATTGAAAGAATCATAGGTAAAATTGCTAATCAAAAGTCAAGTCCAAGAGACTTAATTAATTTAGCATTGACAATAGAAAAACTAAATGAAGTAAAAAATTGTGTAAGTAAAGAAAATAAATATTTATTTAAAACTATAAAAAATATTAAAAATAACAATACTATTATGAAATTAATATTTTCATCAATCATTGAAGATTGTCCTATAAATATTAATAAGGGAAATTTTATTAAATCAGGAATTAATAAAGAGCTTGATAGATATAGAGATATTTCAAAAAATGCAAATAAATGGCTCGTTGATTACCAAGAAAAGTTAAGAGAATCTACAAAGATTAATAGTTTGAAAATAAACTATAATAAAATTTTTGGTTACTATATTGAAATTAGAAAAATACACTTAGATAAAATTCCAGATTTTTTCATTAGGAAGCAAACTTTGGTAAATAGTGAAAGATATTATACCTCTGAACTAAAAGAGTATGAAGAAAAGATTTTATCATCAACTGATAAATGTATTGAAATTGAGAAATCAATTTATGATAATATTCAATCTAAAATAACATTATCTTTTAATAAAATTCAAAATAATGCCCATATCATTGCATATTTAGACATTATTTGTTCTCATGCTACCCTTGCAATTAATTATAATTATACTATGCCTAAATTTTCTAAAAAATCAGTCTTTGAATTAGAAGAATCAAGGCACCCTGTAGTTGAAAGATTATTACCGGTAAATGAGCAGTATATTCCAAATAATCTTATATTAGATAATTCAAGTAGACAAATAGCAATTATTACAGGTCCAAATATGGCAGGAAAAAGTACTTATCTCAGACAGGTTGCTATTATAGCACTCTTATCTCAAATTGGTTCATTCGTTCCAGCAGAAAAATGCACTATTGGATTGGTTGATCAATTATTTACTAGGGTTGGTGCAAGTGATAATTTAGCTGGTGGTGAATCAACATTTTTAGTTGAAATGAATGAAGCTGCAAATATCTTAAATAATGCTACTTCAAAAAGTTTAATTATTCTTGATGAGATAGGTAGAGGCACTGCAACATTTGATGGGTTATCCTTAGCATGGTCAATAACTGAATATTTACATAACAATAAAAAAGTTGGTGCTCGAACGATGTTTGCAACACATTATCATGAGTTAATATTTTTAGCAGATAAGCTTAAAAAAGCGTTTAATCTTAATATTGAAGTTAAGGAGTATAATGAAGAATTGATTTTTTTAAGGAAAATAAAAGATGGTGGTGCTAACAAAAGTTATGGAATACAAGTTGCTGAAATGGCTGGTTTGCCACATAAAATTATATCTAGAGCAAAGGAGTTACTTTTAAAATTTAGTACAGAAAAAACTAATTATAGTACAGCTAATGAAAACAATAATAATCAGTTGAATTTATTTAAAATTGAATCTAAACTAATAAAAAAAATAAATTCTATTGATTTGAATAAATTATCTCCAATTGAATCATTAAACTTTTTAAATGAGTTAAAAAATGAATTTAAAGATGATTAATTTAATTTTAAGTATTTTTTTCATTTCATTTTTATTTAGCAATAATCAAAATTCAATTTACTTTTTCTCAAAGAGTTCCCAAACTTTCTCTTTATCAAATGTTCATTATATATCTAAAAATATCGATGGATTATTTTATCAGCCTATATCAAAAGATCTAAACTTAAAAGGAAAAATTTATATTTCTTTTGCTGAAGTATTTAATAATCAATTTAATATAATTAAAATAGGTTACTGTTTAAAAAGTAGTAATAAAAATAAATTGAGTTTTGGATTTATTAAAAGAAATTTAGATAATTTATTTTATACAAATAATGCATGGAATTATAATGAATTATTAGTTCCTGAACTTAGCGATATTGAATATGATAATATCTCAGATTTGGAACATGAAGATTTTGGATTTATTTTTAGTTATGATAAATATCTTAATGATAAAATAATTAATTTAAAATTCAAGCCATACTTTAATAAAATACATTCAAATACAGCTTATGGATTTGATTTAGATATATTCTATGCTACAAGTTTTTTAAAATTTGATTTTATTATTGGTATTGAAAATTTAATTTCGAAAAAGAAATGGACATCAGGAGTAGTTGAAGAAAACAATTTAAATTATTTTTTTAGTAATACTTTGAATTTGGAAAAAATAAAATTGATTTATCAATTAAATACCTTGAATTCTAATCAACTTGCAGCTGATTATAATATTAATAATTTTTTTAATTTTCGATTTGGATTTTCAAATGAGAATAAAGAATCAATTGGTTTTGGGATTGTGACTGATTTTTTTGATATTGATTATGCATATTTTAATAATCAATTTGATTTAGGCAAATCAACTCAAATTAGTTTAATCTTTAAAAATATTTAATTTTATTATTTATTGTAAAAGTAATATATAAATTGTAATATTCTTGACTTTAAAATCATAAGGAGTTAATTCAATGATTGCCAGTATGACTGGTTACGGAAAATCAGAAAATAAAAATAAAAATTTTTCTATAAATGTTGAGATAAAATCTGTTAATAATAGATTTTTTGAGCCCATTTTAAAATTACCTCATTCAATAAAAGATTATGAGCAAATTATTACTAATTTATTGAAGAAAGAATGTGAGAGGGGTCGAATTTATATTAATATATCTATCATTAGAAATAATAATTACAATCACTTTAGACTCAATAAAGATATATTAAAATCTTACTTAAGTATTATTAAAGAAATAAATCAGCATACAAATTTAAATGAAAGTTTTTCTGCAATTAATTTGATGAAGTTACCAGAAATATTAGAAAGCGTTGACTTAAATGAAAAAAATCAAGGTATAAAAAATATTACTATTAATACTGTGAAAAGTGCAATTAAAGATTTTAAAAAATTTAGAATAAAAGAAGGNAAAAATTTAAATATAGAAATTAATAAGTACNTTAAAAAAATTAAAAANACTTTAAATAAAATTGAAAAATTTTCTAAAAAAAATACNCAGAAAGAACTTGCAAATTATAAGAAAAAAATTAAAAATTACATGCCTAATTTTTCTAAATTAGANGATGATCGTTTATATCAAGAAATAGCTATTATAATTGAAAAAAAAGATATTAGTGAAGAAATAGTAAGGCTTAATAGTCATTTAGATTTATTTAATAGCTATTTATTAAGTAAAAAAAGTGAAGGAAAGAAAAAAAATTTTTTACTTCAAGAAATGAATAGAGAGATAAATACAATAGGGTCTAAATCAGATAATATCAAAATAAAACATCTGGTTGTTGATATTAAAAACAACTTGGAAAAAATAAGAGAACAGGTGCAAAATATACTATGAAAAATAAAACTGGAAAGCTCATAATTCTTTCAGCTCCATCAGGTGCAGGTAAAACTACAATTTGTAAAAATCTTCTAAGTTTAAATGATAGCTGGAAATATTCAATTTCAGCAACTACTCGTCCAATGCGAGAGAATGAAATTGATGGAAAAGATTATCATTTTTTATCAAAAGAGAAGTTTGAACATAAAGAAAAATTTGGTGAATTCATAGAGTGTGAATGGGTTCATGGAAATAGATATGGAACACCAGTTCAACCTCTTGAAGATGCTCTTAGTAATGGTGATGCATTTTTATTGGATGTTGATGTTAAAGGTGCGATGAATTTAATAGAAGAATTTGAAGAAGATTGTTTATCAATATTTATTGAACCTCCAGGAATGAACATTCAAGAAAAATTAGAGAGTTTAAATGAAAGATTGCTTAAAAGAGGTGGTTCTAATGAAACATTAATTAAGCAAAGACTTAAAAGATTTGAATTAGAATTAAGTTATAAAGAAAAATTTAATTTAAGCTTTATTAATGAAGATCTAAATGAAACAACAAATGAAATAGATAAAAAAATAAAGGAGAATTTATAATGAATGTAGAGGCAGTATCTTTTAAAAAGTTTTATAAAAATAAAGAAAATATATATAAAAATATAATGTTGATTTCAAAGCGATCTAGACAAATTATAGATCAGAGATTTATGGAAATGGAAGCATTACTTAACATTGAGGATACGGAACAGTTAAATGAAGTCGATAGTGATATAATTGGTAAACCAAAATCTATTTCTATAGCTATGGATGAGCTTCTTGATAATGAACTAGAATATTCTTCATTTTCAGATGATAAAGATGAAAATGAATGATGAATTAAAAAAATATTTTCTTCAATATAGTGATATTTATGAAAAAAACGTATATATTGAAAATAAAGTTTTAACAAATATTTTTTTTAAAAATCAATCTTTTTTTGATCTTGAAATTATAGGAGATTATAATTCTAATATTTTATTTATAGAAGATTTTTTTATTGACAATCAATCCCCACTATTTTTAATAAAAAAATCTCATGGTCTTTTTAAGAAAATTTTAAAGTCTATTAATTTAAGTTATAAAGATATCCAAATAATTAGAATTAATCGAAGATCAGGTTTTAATAATATTTCTATATTAAATGAATTCGATAAAAATATTAAAAATAAAACTAAAAAAATTATAATATCTCTTGGTCCTAGTATTTTGAATGATTATAAGCTAATTGAAAGCTCTAGAAATAAAAAATTAAAATATAAAAATATTGATTTAATGTTTACTTACCATCCAAAAGATTTGATTACTAATGAAAAGTTAAAAGTAAATGCATGGAGAGATTTTAAATATTTAAGAGATAATTATTTATATGGATAATAAGAAAAGTTTAAATAATACTATTGCTAAAATGATGCCCTATGCTCCTGAAGCTGAAAAAGCTGTGTTGGGATGTATGCTTATTAATCAAGAATCTGTGTCAATAGCTATCCAGAAATTATCATCGGAAAGTTTTGAAAAGAAAAATTCTTTAATTTTTAAGAACATGGAGCGCTTATTTAATAATAATGAAAATATTGATTATGTTAGTTTGGGTAATGAGTTAGAAAAAAATAATGAATTAGAATTAGTTGGTGGTTACCACTATTTAACAGGTCTTGCAAATAATGCTCCATCAGCAGAAAGTGTTGATTATTATGCAAATATTGTAAAAGAATATGAAATAAAAAGAAGAATAATTGAAGTATCCCAAAAAATTAATGATGAAGCTTATGAAAGCAAGGAAGATGCAAATAATATTCTTGATAAAGCAGAGCAAATACTTTTTGATATTTCAAAAGATGTTCAAAAAGGAAAATTTCGAGAAATCGAACCTATTCTGCATGAAGTTTTAGATTCATGGGGCAATAGAAAATCAGGAGTATTAACTGGAGTACCTTCTGGATTTTATGATTTAGATAATTTACTATCAGGTTTTCAAAATAGTGATTTTATTGTCCTAGCTGGGAGACCATCAATGGGAAAAACAGCATTAGCATTAAATTTTTCAAGAAATGCAGCCTTAGATCATGATATTAAAATTGGTTTTTTTAGTTTAGAGATGTCATCTAAACAATTAGTAGAAAGATTAATTACTTCTGAATCTAAAATAGATAGTCATTTGGTAAGAACTGGTAAATTGCCTAAGCATGAATGGAAGAAATTATCAAATTCAGCTAATAATTTATCTGAATCATCTCTATTTATAGATGACACAGCTGACTTGAATATAATGGAGTTAAGAGCAAAAGCTCGACAATTAAAAGCTGAAAAAGATATTGATATTATTTTCATTGATTATATACAATTATTACATGCTCCTAACCATGAAAGTAGGCAGCAAGAAATTTCATACATTTCAAGGTCTTTAAAAGCTTTGGCTAAGGAATTAAATATTCCTGTAGTTGCTCTATCACAGTTATCAAGAGCTGTAGAATCTAGAACTGACCATAGACCTATTATGTCGGATTTACGTGAAAGTGGTGCAATTGAGCAAGATGCAGATGTAGTTCTTTTTGTTTACAGAAAATACGTATATTCAAAAAATGAAGAAGATGAAGGATTAGGAGAAATAATTGTCTCAAAACATAGAAATGGTCCAACTGGTTTAGTAAAAGTAACTTTTGTAGATAAATATGCAAGATTTATGAATATGGATTACTCTTCTTCTGATTCAAATTATCAAAATATTCCAAATTAAAATATGATTATTGACTCTTTAAAAAATATTTTGCCATTTACGGATAGCAAAATTGATTCTGATTTTAAAAAAATTTTAAAAAAATTTCCTGAACAATATATTTTAAAAAGTGAAGATATAGAATTATTGTATAATGCATATACTTTAGGTTTAGAAGCACATAAGGGACAGAAAAGAAAATCAGGAGAAAATTATTTTACACACTGTATCGCAGTATCAAAACAATTAATAGATTGGAATATGGATTTATCAACTGTAATAGCAGGTTTGCTTCATGATACAATTGAGGATACTATTATAACATATGAAGATTTGAGTTCTAAATTTGGAGATGAAATTGCGAATTTAGTAAAACAGGTTTCAAAATTATCAGGTATAAAATATAGGAATATTGAAAAAAGACAAGCTGAAAATTTTATGCAAATGTTTTTATCAATATCAAAAGATTTAAGAGTTATAATTATTAAATTTTCAGATAGATTGCATAATATGAAAACTTTAAATTTTTTACCTAAAGATAAACAAAAAAGAATTGCTTTAGAAACTTTAGAACTATACGCTCCATTAGCTCATAGATTAGGCATGAATAAAATAAAAATGGAATATGAAGATTTATGTTTCAAAATATTAAATTCTAATTCGTATAAAAAAATTGTTTCAGATGTTAATTCAACTAAAAAACAAAGACAAAAATATATTGATCGTTTTATTAAGCCAATATCAATACAATTAAAAAAATATAATATTGATACAATTCCATTTGGAAGACCTAAGCACTATTATTCAATACATAAGAAAATTGAAAGTAAAGGTAAAGTTGTAAGTGAACTTTACGATTTAGTAGCTGTTAGAATTATAGTAAATAAATTAGAAGATTGTTATATAGTTTTAGGAATAATACATCAATTATATACACCGATACAAAAAAGATTTAAAGATTATATAGCAACACCTAAAAGTAATGGTTATCAATCCATACATACAACAGTTTTTGGTGATAATGGAGAAATGACAGAAGTTCAAATTAGAACAAAAGAAATGGATAAATTAGCAGAAATAGGTGTTGCTGCACATTGGAGATATAAAGAAAACAAAAATCATCCATCAAAGGATAAAGAATTAGATAAGCATATTTCATGGTTACGAGATTTAGTAGAAATGTTGCAAGATGATCATAGAAATCCACAAGAAATGATGGAATTATTAAAAATTGATTTGTTCGATAATGAAATTTTCACTTTTTCTCCTAAGGGTGATGTTCATAAACTTCAGGTTAATTCAACACCAATTGATTTTGCTTTTGCAATTCATACGCAAGTTGGAATGAGGTGTAAAGGTGCAAAAGTTAACGGTAAGTTAGTTCCTCTGAATACTCAGTTGAAAAATGGTGACAAAATTGATATTATTACTTCAGATAATCATTTTCCTAATCAAGCATGGCTTAAAATTGTTCAAACATCCAAAGCAAAGACTCATATAAAAAGATATATAAAAAAAGAAGAGGAGATAGCATCAATTATTTTAGGCAAAGAAATTGTTGAAAAATATTTAAGAAAGATTAGTAGAATAAATTTAATAAAAAAAATAAATAAACATCCTGAATTACTAGGATATAATAATTCAAATTTAATTTATTCAAATATAGCAAAAGGTAAAATTATTATTGATGAAGCTATATTGAAATATGATGAGTCTTTAATAGATCAATCAAATATAAAAATTGATAAAGGAGATTCATTAACAAGAAAATTTATAAATAAAGCAAGAGGTATTGCTAAAGGAGTTAAAGTTGGTGGAATTACTAATGCTCTTATTTATTTTCCTAAATGTTGTAGCCCAATTCCAGGAGATAGTATAATTGGATATGTTACTAAAGGGAAAGGTGTAACAATCCATAGAACAAACTGTAAAAATGCACCAATTGATAAATTAAAAAATAGATATATCGAAGTTGAATGGGACTTTGCAAGAAATTCATCTTTTTTAGTAAGGTTAAAAATTAAAATTGAAGATAGAAAACATTTATTAAAAGANNTNACTGAGTCTACATCATCTATGAATATTAATATAAAAAGTGTNGATATTAGTGCNTCTGATGGNATNGCTACTTGCTTAATGATTATAGAAATTTATGATATTAAAGAATTAAATAGGTTAAAAAAGAGNATTTATAAGAATATTAATCCAATAGATTTTAAAAGAGTCTNAAATGAAAAAAAAATATACAAAGAAAGATATAATTAAAAGAGCTTCTTATAAACTTCANATGACACATAATGATTGTAAAATAATTACAGATTGTATCCTAGAAATTTTTGAGGAAATGTTTACAGAAAACAAAGATACAATTAATATTGAACTTAGAAATTTTGGAGTTTTCAATGTATTCAAAACAAAAAAAAGAAAAAATGCTCTAAATCCAAGGACAAAAGAAAAAGTTACAATACCAGAAAGAAAAAAAGTAGTTTTTAAACCTAGTAAAAAAATCAAAAAAAAATTATATGGTCAATAGAATTCTTGCAATTGATTATGGTGAAAGAAAAATTGGTTTAGCAATATCTGATCCATTATGTATAATTGCAAAGCCATATAAAACTATTACTAATAATTCACAAAAAGATTTATTAGACAATATTAAAAAAATTATTAAATCAAAAAATATAAATAAAATTGTAATTGGTTTACCAATAACATTAAAAAATACTTTTTCAAAACAAACACATAAAGTTCAAGAATTTATCGATTATATTTCAAATTCCTTAGATATTGAAATCATTGTTGTTGATGAAAGACTAAGTTCATTAGAAGCAAAGAAATCTCTCATAAATCAAGGGATAAAAACTGGTCATAATAAAGAAGACGTCGATATGACAGCAGCAGCATTATTTTTACAAAACTATTTAAATTATCTTGAAAAATAAAAATTTATTATTAATTATTTTATCTGCATTAGTTTCAGGTATAGCACAGCAGCCGCTTAATTTAGGCTTTCTTCTTTGGTTTTCAATTATTCCATTTATTCATATTATTATCAAATTAAAAAATTACAAAAATGTATTTAAGTACTCATTTATATGGGGATTTTTATATCATATTTCAACAGTTTATTGGCTATCTCAAAATATTGGGACAATACCAATAATAGCTTTTCTATCAATGATACTGACAGTTTTTTATCTAAGTTTTAATACGATTATAATTACATCAATTTGGTTTTATTTAAAGAAGAATAATCTAAACTATAATTTGATTTTAGTTCCAATTATATGGACTTTAGTTGAATATGTTAGATCATATGGAATGTTAGCTTTTCCTTGGGTTAGTATAGCTAATTCTCAAATAGATTATTTATATCTGATTCAGGTATCTGAATTCACAGGTATTTATGGTGTTACATTTTGGATAATTTCTATAAACGTTATTTTATATTCTATATATAAAGAAATATCAAAAAATAAAATTTATATATTAACTATAGTATTTATTTTTCCATGGATATTAGGATTAGTTCTATATAAAAATGTAAAATCACATTATTTCAATGATTTTAAAATTGCTTTAATCCAACCTAATATTAATTTATCTGATTCAAGAAATTTTTTAAAGGGTCAACAGTTGCTTGATAGTTTAATTGAACAGACTTCATTATCATTAAATAAAAAAGTTAATTTAATTTTATGGCCTGAAGCAGCATTACCATTTCATAACATAAATAACGGGAAAACATTTGATTATATTAAAGAAAGATTACTTAGTGATAACGAAATATCAATTTTATCAGGTGATATAACTAATGAAGGCAATAAAGTATATAATTCTGTTGTTTTATTTGATAAATACGGTGTTAAATCAATTTATAATAAACAAAGACCTGTTCCACTTGCTGAGCAAGTTCCAATGTCAGAAACATTTCCATTTTTACAAAGTATAAATTTAGGGGTAGCTAATTATTCAAGTGGTAAAAAAGATATTTTATTTGAAATTGATAATTTTAAATTTTCATCTTTAATTTGTTACGAGTCAGTTTTCCCTGAAATAAATAGAAGACATGTAAATAAAGGTGCTGATTTTATAACGTTTTTGGTAAATGATGCTTGGTATCCATATGGACCTGAGCCAGAACAACATGCTAGACAGTCAGTTTTTAGAGCTATAGAGAATAGAAAATCTGTACTTAGATGTGCAAATACAGGAATTTCAATGATTATAAATCCAAATGGAGAAATAATTCAGAAAACACAATTAAATACTAAAGCAATGTTAATTGAAAATATAAAAGGGACTGATAATAAAACTTTTTATACTAAATTTGGTAACGTTTTTGCACAAATATTATTTTTAATTGTAATTATTTTAATAATAAAAAAATTTTTTGGATATGATGAAATTATATAGATATTACTTATTTTTAATTTTTTTTAGTTTAATTTTTTCTTCATCAATGTTAAAATCTATAGTTTTTCCTGGATGGGGTGAAATTAGTGAATATAAAGATTTATATAAAGACAATAATATAGAGAGTATTTCTTACATTAAAGAACGATCAAAATATATTATGTTTCAAGAATCTGCACTATGGATAGGTTTATATATTTTTAATGATTTAAATAAAACATATAAGAATGATTATCAAATATTAGGGACCATTAATGCTGGAGTAAGTTGGGCAGGAAAAAATGATTTGTATGCAGCTAATGTTGGTAATTTTAATAATATGCAAGAGTATAATGATTATAAATTTTTAACTGGTCAATATGATGATGTATATCAAAATCAGGATTATAATTGGGATTGGCAAAATAATAATAATAATCGATTAAACTATGATAGAACAAGGAATAAAAGTGAAAAATATGATAAGTATAAATCATATATTGTTGCTGGATTAATTATTAATAGGGTTATTTCATCTTTTGATGTATTGAATATAATGAAAAAGCATGGAAAAGTAATTTCTTTCGATTATGAAGAAGATTTAACTAATTTTAAATTAAATCTTAATTATCATTTTTAATTTTTTTAATTTATAGCATTGAATTTATTTAGTAATGCCCTCGTAGCTCAGCTGGATAGAGCATCTGCCTTCTAAGCAGAGGGTCACACGTTCGAATCGTGTCGAGGGTACAAAAACCTCCTTTTTAAAGGAGGTTTTTTTAAATAATTTAGAATTTACTTCTTAGCTAAGCTTGATCCTATAAAAAAAGAAGCTAAGATTGCAACAAATGCTGAAAGTGATTTTATCCCTTTGATATTTGTATTTAAGGGATCAAAATATATAATACATTTATAGAAAATTATGTAAATAGTAATAGTACATAAGATCCAAGTTATTATTTTATAAAATGTTTTCATTTAATAATTTTCTTAAAA
The DNA here is from genome assembly GCA_002693365.1 of Fidelibacterota bacterium. Lineage (GTDB taxonomy): Bacteria > Fidelibacterota > Marinisomatia > SCGC-AAA003-L08 > D37C17. The sequence goes on along the minus strand of NZPQ01000049.1, from coordinate 4,404 downwards.
TTAATTAAAATAAAAAATATTTTTTTAAATGTATTTTTAATATAATTTTCTAAATGATTAATAGTTTACTATACATAATAATTTTTATAAATATAATTTTTCCATGTCCTGAAGGATATATCGAAAGCTCTAATTCATCTCAAGAAGACTGTATCCCTGAACAGTTTAATTATAGCTCATCAACTCAACAAGCAGCATACTTTTTTAATAACGTCTATTTTGATGGTGTTTTATTGGATAACGATGATTGGGTTGGAGCCTTTAATGGAGATACTTGTGTTGGTTCTAGAAAGTGGGATATAAATCAATGTAATGGGATTTGTGATGTACCAGTTTTAGGACAGGATAGTCAGTTGACTCAAGGCTATATGGTAAATGGTCTAGTTCCAAGTTTTAAAATATTTAAAGCATCAACTTTATCATATGTAGATGCAACTCCATCAATAAATTTCCCATGGTCAAATTTTTCAACACCAATATTAGATGTTTTGTATGGATGTGATGGGGATTGTTTGCAAGAATATGTTAATGTTAATATTAGTTTATTAGATGGTTGGAATTGGGTATCTTTAAATATTATAAATGATGATATGTCATTAAATTCTTTGCTTTCTTCTATCAATGGAAATGCTCAATTTATTAAAAGTCAAGAGTATTATGCTGACTATTATGAAGATTTTGGTTGGTTTGGATCTTTAAATAATATCAACAATAAGTCAATGTATAAACTTAAAATGAACGCTGATGACAATATTAATATATCTGCATTTTCAGTTGATCCTTCAACATTAGTTATTGATTTATTTAATGGTTGGAACTGGGTTGGATATACACCTCAAAATTCTTTAGATATAAATAATGCACTAGTTAATATTCCAAATGGAACAGCTGATTTTATTAAAAGTCAATATTATTATTCTGAATATTATGATGATATAGGTTGGTTTGGTTCTTTGGAGCAAATGGAACCCTATTTAGGATATTTGTTTAGATTAAATGAGGATATAAGTTTTACATATAATCAAAATTTTTTAAATAGATTATTTACAGTGTACGAAGATGATAATGATTTTAAAATTAATATACATGAATATGAAAACAATGGTGTTATAACCGCAGCCTTATACATTGAAAATGAGAGAGTAAGCTCTTATGATTATACTTTGTTAGCTTTTAATGAAAAAAATAATTTAATTGGAAAAGCTAAAGGACTATATTTCCCAATTGATGGTCAAGTAGTTTTTCCATTAATGGTTTACGGAAATGATAATCAAAGTCAAATTTATCTTAAAGTTTATAATGAAAAAGAAAAAAAGTATTATGATGTCAATCAAGAATTTATTTTTAGCATAGATATGATATTAGGTAATGCTATTAATCCGGTCAAATTAACTGTTTCAAATTTTATTGACCAATTTTCAATTAGTAATCCCTACCCAAATCCTTTTAATTCCTCGGTTAATTTTAGTTTGGATTTAGAAAGTGATAATTTTGTTGATATAGTAGTTTATAATTTAAATGGACATAAGATTGATAAAATTCAATCTGGGTTCTTATCTTCAAACATTCATCATTTTAAATGGGACGCTAAAAATTTTTCAAGTGGTGTTTATTTTATTGAGACAACTATAAATAATTATACAAGAACAAATAAAGTTCTTTTAATCAAGTAATTAAAGCTAAACTATTGATTTATATCACAAATTGAGAATTTATAATTTTTTTATTGATATAGGTCACATTATATATTATATTGTATTAATACATTTCTTGCGGAATAAATAAAAAACATTTTTTTAAAAAAAAGGAGTATACAATGAAAAAGGCTACTATGAGCAGTTTATTTTTTCTTGTTTTTTTAGGTTTATCATTTGGATCTGAATTTGAACCTAAAGAAAATAAGATGAAAAATAAACCTATTAATAAAGAGTTTAGAGAAAATATAATTGAAGAAGCATCAATTAAATTTTCTAATACAAAGATTGATAAATATAAAGAAAAAACTAAAGATGTTTCAATTAAGAAAGAAGAAGAGCAAAAAGTTGAACAATCTAGTTTAATTACAAATAAACCTGAAAAGGTTCTTAAATCTTATAATTTCACTATAGAAAATAATGTTTATGAAAATGAAGATTTACAATTAGAATCTAATCTTGAAATAATTCAAGAAAGAAAAGTTTTGAAAAAGCAACTTAATATTCAACCTAAAAAAGCTCTTTTAAATGACTTATATCGTAATGATGGTGAAATTAATAGAGATTGTAATAGCTGTTTAGCTGAATGTAGTTATAATAATATATCACCATTTTGTCAAACATATGAATGTATAGGTACTGAACCTGCATGTCAAATGTGTGCTATGGAAATGCTTAATGCTCAACAAAATTGTGGAGTAACATTAGAAGCATTTGGTGGATGTGCTGAAGTTTGTGGAAATGTCGTAGATCCAGATGACTGTCAAGATGAACCTATTTCTGGAACTATAAGTGGATTCCAATATAATTCATGTTCTGATTTAGTTAATTACTTAGCAGGTCAATGGAATTATAATGCTGAAACTGCTTGTTATGTTCAGTTTAATAATAGTCCAGTTTATACTGATTGTCCTGAAACATGTGGAATATGTGATTCAGTTGGTACTGATGATGGTGGTGGTTCAGGAGAATGTGTTGATACAGATAATGGTGCTGTTGATCCATATGGTGATGATTGTGCTGCATATAATGCATTCCCATCTTGGTGTGGAAATTATGATGATGATGATTTCTTTTCACTTGATATGTGTTGTGTCTGTGGCGGAGGAACTGGTTCTAATGGAGATGATGGTGGATCTGATGACGCTGGTGCTGATGATGGTGGTGATACAGGTGGCTCTGATGTGTGTGAATTTACTGAATGTACTTTAACTTTAATGGATTCATATGGTGATGGATGGAATGGCAATGTGTGGGAATCAGGAGATCAAAGTGCTACATTAAACGATGGAGCAGAAGGTACATCTATATTATGTTTTGATTTAAATGCTCAAAATGATTACGCATGTGGTGGTGGTTCATGGGCTAGTGAAGTTTCATGGACATTAGATTGTGGTGATGGAAATCCATTATCTGGTGGTGCACCTGAGTCTGGATGTTTTGGAGATTGTTCTAGTTCTGTCCCTGGTTGTACGGATGAAACTGCTGAAAATTATAATCCTGATGCTAATTCTGATGATGGATCTTGTACTTGGAATGGTGGATGTTCTAATCCTGAGCAAGTATCTTGTGATGATGGTAGTGCATGTATACCAGCTTCTTATGTTTGTGATGGATCCTCTGAATATGGTAACGCATCGTGGGGACCTGATTGTGCAGATGGTTCTGATGAAGGTGCAGATTGTTGTGAATCTGGAGCTTATGCAGCTGAAATTTGTGTAGAAGATTGTAATGGTGAAATATTTGGTTCAGCAGAAGAAGATTGTACTGGTATTTGTGGAGGACAAGCACAATTAGATTCCGATGGAGAATGTTGTGAATCTGGTTATTTTGATGAGTGTGGTGTTTGCGATGGTCTTGGAGATACATGTGATTGTTCAGGTTATACATTAGTTGTAGGTGGTGGTAGTTATGATAGTGAAATAACATGGGAAATTGTTGGACCTAATGATGGTAGTGGTGATGGTGGTGATGATGGTAGTGCTGATGGAGGAACAGGTACTGATGATGGTGGTGCTAGTGAATGTGTTGATACGGATAATGGTGCTGTAGATCCATATGGTGATGGTTGTGCTGCGTACAATAGTTTTCCTTCATGGTGTGGTAATTACGATGATGATGATTTTTTCTCATTAGAAATGTGCTGTATATGTGGTGGTGGTGAAGGCGGATCAGATGATGGTGGCGCTGATGGTGGCGGTGACTCAGGATCAGATTCAGCAGCATCAGGGTCAGCTGGAACATATGACCTATGTTTGGAAGATGGTTTTTATTCTTTCAATGGTTTTGATTCGTATGGAGATGGTTGGAATGGTGCAACTGCAGTTTTAACTAATTCTGATGGTGGAGTTTTATACACGCTTATTGTTGAAGGATCAAGTGGAAGTTGGACTATAGAACTACCAGGAGAAGTTGATACAACAGTATATGGTTGTACTTTTGAAGATGCTCCGAACTATAATCCTGAAGCTGATGCAGATGATGGTTCGTGTGAATTCTTTGCTGGAGCAACATGTGGTGCTGGAGGATATTTTGCACCATGGTTATCATATCCAGGCTTTTTAGATTGTACTACAGGATACTGTATATATGATTTAGATGGTGATGGTACTGCTGATTCAGTTGGTGATGGTTCATGCTCTGATGGTTCAGTTGATGCTGATTTATCATGCGAACAATTTGATTGTGATGGTGGTGATTGTCAAGATTG